>NZ_JAVUPQ010000052.1:0-30008 GCF_032029835.1 Escherichia sp. AM3
CGGTGGAGCTGCATGACAAAGTCATCGGGCATTATCTGAACATAAAACACTATCAATAAGTTGGAGTCATTACCCGCGTGGTGGATGAACGTGACTCTACCGAAACACCGGCAACTTATGCCAGCCCTCACCAGTTGCTGTAAGACAATGCAGTGATACAGGGTATAGTGCCATTAACCACAGAAACAGCACTGTTGTCCTGTATTAAGCAGGCAAGAGAAGATGTCCTTACCCTGCGCCATCTGCAGCTTCTGCACCAGAACCAGTGAATCTCACTCAACAGGCTTCATTTCCCCTGACGCCAGCCTGAATACAGCTGGCGTTTTCATTTATAAACAGAAAGGAAAACCGATAATAGTGGAATGGACGCCCCTACCATGAAGCAACGGTAGGATATTACTGATAAACCTTCCAGTGGAGGTGCGTTATGGCCGTTTTAACGATTAGCATTGACCTGACAAAAAATGAATTCCAAATCCACGGTCTGGGTAGGAACAGAAAAATCTAAGCTCAGAAAACGGATTAAACGTTCCCTGATGCCCGTATTCTTCGCGAATATGTCTTCCTGTCGGATTGGGATGGAGGTCTGCGCCGGAGCGCGTCATTAGTGAGAATGCTGTCTACTTAGGGGCATAATGTCAGACTAATGCCCGCGATTTGTAAAGCCATATGTGAAAACAAACAAGAATGATATGGCTGCTGCCGAGGCCATCTGTGAAGCCGTTACCCGACCTAATATGCGGTTTGTCAGCATCAAGACGCCTGAGCAGTAGTCATTACTGTCTTTTCATCGTGCCCAGACGGGGTTTGTTAAATCAAGGACTGCGCAGATAAACCAGATCAGAGGATTACTGGCTGAATTTGGCATCGTTCTCCCGCCCGACACTGTAGCGATCAGTCGTCATGTCCCTGCCCTGCTTGAAGACGCGGAAAACTGTTTAACAATGCCGTTCAGACAGCTGTCGTCCTATCTCTAATGAAAATGTGAAACAACTGAGCGTACACATTGAAACCATAGAAGCCGTGAGCAACGAACACGTCGGGAACGACGAACTGTGCAGGAAAATTGCCACCATTTCGGGGATTGCTATTCTTACCACCACTGCAATTGTCAGCACCGGGTAGTATCGGCTTCAAAAACCGGCGTCAGCTTGCTGCATGGCTTGGACTGGTTCCCCGACAGTGCTTCAGCGTAGGTAAAAACACGCTGGGGTCTATCAGTAAACGGGACGATGTCTATATCAGAACGCTACTGTTCCATGGTGCGAAGACAGTGTCAAACGCCAGAAAGGGCAGACAGGTCCAGGAAAGCTGGCTGGGCAGACCAGTCTCGCGGCGGAATAAAAATGTTGCCACCGTAGCGCTGAACAACAAAAATGCCAGAGTGCTCTGGGTATTGCTAACCAACGATAAAGAGATTTCACCAGAAGAAGTGATGGTAGCTGCATATATGTAAATGAAACTACTTCTGTCTGTTGAAAAATAAAACCAACCTACTGATTGCTAAGGATAAACGAGTATTAAAGGCCAGACTGATAAGACCGCGACTAAGTGAACCTGTATCTGACATGGCATAGCTTCGCTAATGTGTCATCATGATTAGGACTAAATCTGTGAATTCCTTTAGGAAGCACGGACACAGGCCAATCTGAGTCCATATGTATGATTGGAATCTTACACAGATGACTTTTTGACACGGGGACTTGGCAAACAGGAGCGACCATGTATGTCAGATATTACAATCTCACTTCCGAAAGAAGTCAACGGGCACGTTATCTGTTCAACCAGAATCCGACACATTCTGGCTATACGAAAGAGCATACTTATGCAAATCTATATGCTTTTCGGGCAACAAGCAGGAATCTCAGCGCTGAGGCAGGAATTAGAGGTAAAAACGCCCTACCGGGCCATGAATCACCCGGTCACTGGAGTAGTAACCAAAGCAGATTTAGCCAGCATGGAACACATATCTTTGGTGAAATGTTGGTTACGGGAAGCTGGAGCGCACAACGTGTTAGTAACCAGTGCGGTTAATAACAATGGAGTTACAGAACTTTTTGCCTTGCAGCATACAGAAGAAGGCTGTTGCTAATTTCGATAGGTTCTCAGATGAGAATGATGACGGTGATACACAGATAAGAATCAATGAGCAATGAGGGTTGCCGGGCAACCCTCATTGAATAAAACAGGAATTACTTCGCTTCGCCGTTTTTCATTTCGCCCATAGCTTTCAGCTTTTTGGAGATATCGCGGCGTTCTTTGGAGAGCTCGGCATTTTTGATGATGTAATCGTCAACGCGATCTTCATAGTCACCTTTCATGCTGGCGATGATGCCCTGGATTGCTTCAACGCTCATCCCTGGCTTGATGTAATCGCTCAGGTTATCCAGCAACAGGACGCGCTTCTGGTTGTCACGGATCTTTTTCTCAACGTCCTGAATTTCACGTTGCAGTTTGTTCTTACGACGGAACAGACGAACAAATTCCAGTACGTCCTGGAATGAAGGCTTGGTAGTTTCCATTTTTATACCCCTGATAATGTGAGAGTCGGATTCGTTTAAGCAACCGCTATTCGTTAGGGCCAACATTACTCATAGCTGCCGCAGATGACAATGCTTTTATCCCTTTTCACTATCATACCCTTTATCCTTGCTGAATCGAAGCAGCAGCAAGATGATTCTGAAGTTCAGGAATTATTTGCGCAAGGCCCGGCAAATCAGATTCGATAGCAACTCAAGCTGATGTGCCGTTTCCATGTTCAGCCACACATAACCATAGATTGGTGTTTCCACGACTTTCAGGTCATGGTGGTTATCGAGCAACTGACGCAACTCTTCCACAGCATCGTTCAATTTTTCCGTATTGACAAAAACCGGCTGCGGATTACCTTCGTACAGCGCATGAACAAGGCTCAGCAGTATTTGCTGCATCATGTGCTGGGTATCACGAAGTTTTTGCGCATTCAATAACACGAAATGGCTGGGGCGCGTGGCCCAGTATGCATTGATTTGCAACTCCAGCATACAAACCAGATTGCGATTAATGGTCTGGATACCTTCATATATCGATTTGGGAATACGGGTTTCTTTGCTGGCGGGCGCAATCAGCCCACGCATTTTCACGGCATCGGTCAGCAGTTTTTGTAGATGGCTTTCCAGACGTGGGCGTTCGAGTAAGTTCGGTGAGAATGCAGATTGATAGACCCGATTATACTCGGTCAGACTTTTCGCCAGTTGAATGCGCCAGTGGATGAACGCCCGTTGTGGCCAGATACCGGTAAACAACATTGCCAGTAAAGAGCCGAGGATCACATCGCCGCTTCGCCATAACGCCGTATCAATTTCACCTGTCGGGGAACCCACAACAATTGCCAGCGTCACCCCAATCAATAATCCTTGATACGGTTTCTTGCCCAGCGCCAGCCAACCGCAAAGAAACATCGCCGCCGCGCACCAGACTAACATCAGCGGTAACGAAATTAACTCCAGTTGCAGAGCGATAAGACCTAAAATCGACCCCAACACCGTACCGCCAATACGTTCGAAGGCGCGAGGGACAACGTTCCCCCAGAACGAGATTGGCCCCATAATCACCACCATGGTGACCAGCGGCCAGGTGCTTTCCGGGATAGTAAACAGGCGGATAATGAGAAAAGTGAGCAGGAATGCCAGCGCGACCCGAGTACCATGCACAATGCGGTAATGGCGGTATACCCGGATTTCAAACGGGCTTAATGACTTATCGGCACGCACGCAGAAACTCCGTAATGAAGATTAAAAGCGCTCATAACACATCTGTCGGCCAGAAGGCGCGCCTCTGAGTTATCCGACGGACATACCGGGAACAGTGTAATTTCCCGGCAGGAGCGAAAAATTTGAAAGGCGCATCTTACTCTTTTCGCTTTCAAAAAAAGAGTGGTCTTCGCGTTAACACACCGCCCTGAGATGAATTAGTGATGTTTTGGCTGCACCGCAACATACATTTCGATATCCCAGTCCCCATCTTCCGCGCCATTGTTCAAGTAAACCTCGAAGCAGGGCTTTGGTAACATTTCATAAGCACTGTCCTGCAAGAGGCTATTAAAGAACTGATACCAGGGTTTAGCAAAATCATCACCGACTACACGAGCCACCGCCACCGCATACTGACCACCTGAAATTTCTGTCAGAATGACGCCCTCACTGTTTTCGGGGAGCGTAAAGTTATTCGGTACCGTCACGACGGTGTCGCAGCGTAATTTTTCGGCGGGTGTTTCATCTGGATTGTCGTAATAGACAGCAACCCACTCCTTCGGCACAATATTTTTGCTATCTACCCACATCATCAACTGCTCAAAACCTTTTTGTACCGTCTGCTCCCACGGGCCAACGAGATGGAAACCTGCAACGGTACGTTTATCTTCCTGCTTAATCTCGTAGTTCATGACGCCTCCATTAACACTGTTTTTATATACAGTGTAATTACAATATTAAAACCACAAGGAATGAGTGTTGATTATGCGAGCAGACTCGCACTCCTGCCAGTCTGCTGCAAAAGAAAGGTCAGGCCTTATGGTGGAAATAATCACTCAGGCGGGAAAACATGCTGCCTTCCCCGACAGATTCCAGGGTAACCAGCGGCCAGTGCGCCACTTGTTTATCACGGTCGTAAAGTTCAATTTCCCCTACCCGCTGATGGGCGCTAATTGGCGCGGTGAGTTCTTTACCATCAAGGGTATATTTAGCTTTGATATGTGGAATTTCGGCTTTCGGTAGCACCATCCAGAACTCTTGTTCCGTTCCCAGGGCGATATTTTCTTTATCGCCATACCAGATGCGTTCCGTACCAACCTTTTTCCCACGGTGCAAAATTTGCACCGTAGTAAAGTTTTGTTGACCCCAACGCAGTAATTTTCTTGCCTCTTCCTCACGACCTTTTGCGCTGTCAGCACCCATTATCACTGCAATGAGACGACGCTGCCCATCTACAGCCGAAGCAATGAGGTTAAAACCGGCACTAGAAGTATGGCCCGTTTTCAGGCCGTCAACATTCATGGTTTTATCCCACAATAACCCGTTACGGTTTTGCTGGGTGATACCGTTCCAGGTGAGGCTTTTCTCACTGTACATATGATAAAACTCGGGCTCGCCGTGGATGATAGCGCGAGAAAGCACGGCTAAATCATAAGCCGAGCTATGCTGGCCAGGTGCATCCAGACCATGCACTGTTTCAAAATGCGTATCCTTGAGATGCAGCTTCTCGGCATAGTTGTTCATCATTTCAACAAACTGCCGTTGCCCACCGGCAATATAGTCAGCCAGAGCAACACAAGCGTCATTTCCGGAATCCACAATTAAACCACGGCTTAAATCACGTACCGATACGCGATCGCCCTCTTTCAAAAACATCAGTGAAGAACCGACAAACACCGGATTATCTTTCGCCCACGCATCACGCCCCACGGTGACAATATCGTCTGGCGTAATGCGATGACTATCGATAGCGCGATCCACGACATAACCCGTCATCAGCTTTGTCAGGCTGGCGGGATTGCGCTGTTGATGCTCATTACCCGCGGTGAGAATCTGACCGGTGGTGTAATCCATCAGTACCCAGGACCCGGCTTGAATCTGTGGAGGCTGAGGTGAAAAAGGAATGTTTTCCGCCGCAAAACCAGACGATAAGTTAAAAACGAACAAAGAAGCGGCAATAATAAGACGGCGTTTCAACAGCAAACCCTCAGGAGTTTCAAATAGCTGTTCTTTTTACGGAAATACTTATGAACTGGCTGGAATAAAGTGCAAGAAAATGTGACTACCCTCCCATTTTTATCTGACATGATCTGTTGCCACTCGCTGTCAAATTATCGCGCTAAAGCTGATTAGCACGGTGATATTTGATACTCTGGCAGACAGCAGAAATAACGGATTTAACCTAATGATGAATGACGGTAAGCAACAATCTACCTTTTTGTTTCACGATTACGAAACCTTTGGCACGCATCCCGCGTTAGATCGCCCTGCACAGTTCGCAGCCATTCGCACCGATAGCGAATTCAATGTCATCGGCGAACCCGAAGTCTTTTACTGCAAGCCCGCGGATGACTATTTACCCCAGCCTGGAGCAGTATTAATTACCGGTATTACCCCGCAGGAAGCTCGGGCGAAAGGAGAAAACGAAGCCGCATTTGCCGCCCGTATTCACTCGCTTTTTACCGTACCGAAGACCTGTATTCTGGGCTACAACAATGTGCGTTTCGACGATGAAGTCACACGCAACGTTTTTTATCGTAATTTCTACGATCCTTACGCCTGGAGCTGGCAGCATGATAACTCGCGCTGGGATTTACTGGATGTTATGCGTGCCTGTTATGCCCTGCGCCCGGAAGGAATAAACTGGCCTGAAAATGATGACGGTCTACCGAGCTTTCGCCTTGAGCATTTAACCAAAGCGAATGGTATTGAACATAGCAACGCCCACGATGCGATGGCTGATGTGTACGCCACTATTGCGATGGCAAAGCTGGTAAAAACGCGTCAGCCACGCCTGTTTGATTATCTCTTTACCCATCGCAATAAACACAAACTGATGGCGTTGATTGATGTTCCGCAGATGAAACCCCTGGTTCACGTTTCCGGAATGTTTGGGGCATGGCGCGGCAATACCAGCTGGGTAGCACCGCTGGCGTGGCATCCTGAAAATCGCAATGCCGTAATTATGGTGGATTTGGCAGGAGACATTTCGCCATTGCTGGAACTGGATAGCGACACATTGCGCGAGCGTCTATATACCGCAAAAGCCGATCTTGGCGATAACGCCGCCGTTCCGGTTAAACTGGTGCATATCAATAAATGTCCGGTGCTGGCCCAGGCGAATACGCTACGCCCGGAAGATGCCGACCGACTGGGAATTAATCGTCAGCATTGCCTCGATAACCTGAAAATTCTGCGTGAAAATCCGCAAGTGCGTGAAAAAGTGGTGGCGATATTCGCGGAAGCCGAACCGTTTACGCCTTCAGATAACGTGGATGCACAGCTTTATAATGGCTTTTTCAGTGACGCCGATCGTGCAGCAATGAAAATTGTGCTTGAAACCGAGCCGCGTAATTTACCGGCACTGGATATCACTTTTGTTGATAAACGGATTGAAAAGCTGTTGTTCAATTATCGGGCACGCAACTTCCCGGGGACGCTGGATTATGCCGAGCAGCAACGCTGGCTGGAGCACCGCCGCCAGGTCTTCACGCCAGAGTTTTTACAAGGCTATGCAGAAGAGATTCAGATGCTGGCGCAGCAGTATGCCGACGATAAAGAAAAAGTGGCGCTGTTAAAAGCGCTTTGGCAGTACGCGGAAGAGATTGTCTAATGTGAAGCCTCCGCCGCTGGTACGGCGGAGGACAATGTTGAGTCAGGCTTTTTGAACGGTGATGCTCCACGCTGCATCGCCAATCTGCTGATAATCGGTGATGGCATGTCCTTCTTCTGCCGCCCACTGTGGGATTGCTTCAGTTGCCTGGGTGCAATCAAACTCAATTACCAACTCATCGCCGCTGGCCATTTCTGCCAGTGCTGCTTTTGCTTCTATGAGTGGAAACGGACAGACCTGCGTCACCACATCCAGCTTTTTAATCGCCATCTTTACACCTTACTTAATTTGCCGCAGCAGTTGCCAGTCGCGCCTTACGCTGCGGTCGAACATACACAAGCCAGGACGCAGTCCAGACTCCGAGAATCATAAATACAAGGCCAATCCAGCCCTGCCAGGTCATCATTGCAGTCATAACCAGTCCATTACCGATAGAGCAACCACCTGCAATACTGGCACCGAAGCCCATCAGTACACCACCTAACCCGCTACGTAATGTTGTTTGTGCATCAGCTGCGCGAACGCGGAACTCACGGCTCGCTTTGGCTGCAATAAATGACCCCACGAAGATCCCTAACACCAGGAAAACGCCCCAGTTAATGTATTTCACGTCACCCGCGACCAGAAATTGCAGAATATTGGCCGTTGGGGAAGTGATTCCTAACCCAAACATGCGTCCGGTTGCTTCACTCAGGGGCCAGGCTAAAAGCGCAATCAAACCGATGAGTACAGCAGTGACAAAGGGATGCCAGCGTTTTTCAAACAGAATATGAGCGATCCCGGTTCGGCGCGGCGGTAAGGTCGCGACTTTGAGTTTTGGCTTCTTCAACTCTTTCATCACCACCCAGAGCGTTATCACCAGCAAAACGGTAACCAACGGCCACACAGACAAATTAAAAGTCTCAGCAATAGAGTTATGTTCAGTACTGTAGTGCTGCAAGGTTTGATTTAAACCACTGGCGTGTGGAGAACGCATCACCGCACTCATCACCATATAAGTGAAAAGCGCGATCCAACTGCCGATCAATCCCTCACCCGCGCGATACCAGGTCCCGGTGGCACATCCACCCGCCAGAACAATTCCCAGCCCGAAAAGATACCCACCTATAACAGTACCAAGCCACGGGAACGCCCCGGCTTCGTAAGTCAGTAGGCCCGCCTGAATTAACGCAAAAACCCCCACGCTTTGTACCGAAATTGCAATCAGCAAGGCGTAAAACATGCGATTATTTTTCGCGATATACATATCGCGAAAACCACCTGTCAGGCAAAAACGCCCACGCTGCATGACAAATCCCAGCAGAGCACCACAAATTAGCCCGCTTAATATCATTGAAAACATAAATTAATTAACCAGATGAATGTTAATGGGGAAATTATTCATGACTGGTGGAATGCAGACCAATAACCAAATTCTCTAAATTAGAACAAATGGTTATTAATGAGGATTTCGATAAAAAAGAATAAAAAAACCGGAGCCAAATGTTCATTCGACTCCGGTTTATTATTAGAAAAGATGATTATGCTACGTCTTCGTACTGCGGAACCGGATTACGGAAACTCTTGGTTACGCAAGCCAGGTAAATCAGACCGATAGCAGCCCAGATCAGACCCAGAACCATTGAGCTTTCTTCCAGGTTAACCCACAGCGCACCAACGGTCAGCGCACCACACATCGGCAGGAACAGATACTGGAAGTGATCTTTCAGCGTCTTATTACGCTTCTCACGGATCCAGAACTGCGAGATGACCGACAGGTTAACGAAGGTGAACGCCACCAACGCACCAAAGTTAATCAGCGCCGTAGCCATTACCAGGTCGAAGTTGATTGCCAGCAAGGCAATCGCGCCAACCAGGATGATGTTCATCGCCGGAGTACGCCATTTCGGGTGTACATAACCGAAGAAGCTTTTCGGGAACACGCCGTCACGACCCATTACGTACATCAGACGCGCCACGCCTGCGTGCGCCGCCATACCGGACGCCAGTACGGTAATGGTGGAGAAGATCAGCGCGCCAACCTGGAACGCTTTACCCGCAACGTACAGCATGATTTCAGGCTGTGACGCATCCGGATCTTTAAAGCGAGAGATATCCGGGAAGTACAGCTGCAGGAAGTAAGTTGCAAAGATGAAGATCATGCCGCCGATCAGCGCGGTCAGGAAAATCGCACGCGGGATCACGCGCTCTGCATCTTTGGTTTCTTCCGACAGGTTGCTGATGCCGTCAAAACCGGTAAAGGAGAAGCACAGGATTGTCGCCCCGGTAATCATCGGGATAACATGCGCATCACCAGACCAGAACGGACGAGTGCTCGCCAGCGTACCAGCGCCTTCACCTTCAAATACACCATAAACAACCATGCCCAGAATCACCGCGATCAGCACTACCTGCAACACGACGATTACAGTGTTGAAGTTCGCTACGGATTTCAGACTACGCAGGTTAAAGGCGGTCATAAAGGCCACCAGCGCCACCACAAACATCCACGATGGAATGGAAGGCACCAGAGCTTCAAAATAGATTTTCGCCAACAGAATGTTGATCATCGGCGCGAACAGATAGTCGAGCAGAGAAGACCAACCCACCATAAAGCCGACAGTCGGGCTAATGGATTTCTGGGCGTAAGTGTATGCAGAGCCAGCAGAAGGATAGCGGCGAACCAGCTTCCCGTAGCTCAGAGCCGTAAACAGGATCGCAATCAATGCGAACGCATAGGCTGTCGGCACATGACCATCCGTGAGGCCTGAAACGATACCAAATGTATCAAACAGCGTCATCGGCTGCATATAGGCTAGACCCATCATTACAACCGGAACTAACGTAAGCGTTTTACGCAATTCCACGCGAGAGGTGTTTGGAGTAACGTTATGCGACATGGTCATTCTCCTTTACGGTGATAACCGTCGCGTAAGCAAAAAATTGCCCCATTTTTTTGGATTCCTCAGCGACAACAACTGTCGATTTTTAGTAAATATCTATCCGGTACGAAGCCCGGCCTCTTGGTATGAATGATTGGTTTGAAGCAAAAAATAACCGACGCTAATTAAACGTCGGTTTTTAGTCATTTTTTGACAGCGGCGCATTGTGCCTAAATGGGGGAGAAATGACAAGAGAATGAGAGGCTTGTCATAATAATTTTTCTTTAAATGGCTGATTTTCCGTCATCAGATTTTGCATAAACACCGGCGATCGCACTATTTGCTAAAATTTCATCTCGCCACCAGCCGCTGGCAAGCCCTGCGGTCTGTTCATTCCAGCCAATCCAGACGGGTTCAAAGAGAGTTTGGGCGACCACTTTCTTCTCGATTAACGCGCCACTATCGAGAAAACGTTGCGCCAGATACCGTGGTAAATAGCCGCAGCCAAGGCCGCTAATTTGCAGCTCCAGTTTGGTTTTAAAATCGAAAACGGTAATGGCTTCTTGTTCGTCGAGAAGTTGTGAGGCCGTAGAAGCGCCTGCCTGCGCAGTGTCCCCCACCACAATCGCCCGATATCGTTTAATGATACGACGGTTTAACGGTTCTTCTTCCTGGGCTAACGGATGATGAGGCGCGACCGCAAAGACTTGTTCAAGATCGCCCAACCGCGAGAAACCAAACTCACTGGAAGATGGTGGCTCATGCATCGCGCCAACGATAATATCCGCTCGCCCCTGAGTCAGGGCATCCCAGGAACCACCGAGTACACCATTGATAAACTTCAGGCGCGTCACGCTATGATGTTGATAAAAAGCTTCAATCAGTGGCGCAAGCAGAGAAAAAGGAAACGTGTCGTCCACGCCAATCACCAGCTCGTTTTCCCAGCCTTCATGCAGTTTGATCGCCTGCTTTTCCAGTTCTCGCACGGTATGCAGAACTTCCCGCCCCTTCTCTAATAACATTTTTCCGGTACGGGTGAATTTAGCGCGGTGACCGCTACGATCAAGCAATTGAATATTAAGGTCGCTTTCCAGCTTGTGAACGGTGTAACTCAGAGCGGACGGCGTCTTGTAGAGTTTGGCCGACGCCGCCGCAAAACTGCCTTCTTTTTCTAAGGCATCGAGGATCATCAACACATCCAGCAGTGGTTTCATACACGCCCCCTTGCAGTGCATGCGGCGTCCTGCTGGCGTGATCGTTTACTCCAGCGGCATTACCAGCGGATCGGGATACTGGTATTCAAATCCCAGTTCATTACAAATCCGACTGCCATCAATAATCTTACCTTTGCCGCTGTCCAGACTATTTCTGAACTGCGGAGGTTCCAGCCCCAGTAAACGGGCCATCTGCGGATAGAAAACATTACGCGCAGGGTGAGCTGGCGCACATATATTATAGATGTGTCCGCCTTTAGGTGCCTGTAACAACAGAGTGATAGCGCCAATAACATCTTCTAAATGGACTAAATTAACACCATGTTCACCATCAGGCGCGGTTTTTCCGGCAAAGAAGCGTCCGGGATGACGTCCCGGTCCGACCAGTCCCGCAAGACGCAGGATATCGACCGAAGTACCAGGTAAATTGTGCAGCCAGTCTTCGAGTTCTTCTAATACTCGTCCACTGTTGGTTACCGGATTACGCGGGGTGGTTTCTTTCACCGTGCCTTGCGCGTCGCCATAGACAGATGTTGAGCTGGTAAAAATAATGCGGGGAATACGATGGGCCAGCGCGCTATCCACTAACTCTTGTACCGCTTGTAAATAGAACTCATCGCCGGGGCCGCTACGACGTGCCGGAAGCGTAATGACCAGCGCATCGGCATCCATCAGGGCATCCAGATCGTCAGAATCGCAAACTAACTCAGGCTCCATGCGAAGCAGATAGCTATCAATGCCACTCATTCGGGCTGCTTCGACACCATCTTGTGTGGTTTTACTCCCGGTGACTTGCCAGCCTCGCGCTGAAAGTGACATCGCCAGCGGCATGCCTAACCACCCTAACCCGACAATTGCGACCTTTTTCATCCGTTATCTCCTGATACACCTTAGATCTATAAGGCTACGCTAGCGTATCAAAACTGACAATTCATTCTATGAATGAATCTGTTCAATAATGATAACGACATGCTGCAATGAGCAGTGAATCGTAGGTAACCGCGTATACCAGACGGTGCTCCTCTGTAATGCGTCGGGACCAGAAACCTGACAAATTATGTTTCAGGGGTTCTGGCTTCCCCTTACCTTCAAATGGCGTTCTGCGGGTATCTTTGATAAGTTCATTGATCTTTTTAACAATTCGCTTATCTGTTTCCTGCCAGTACAGATAATCATCCCATGATTCCTCAGACCAGATTAGTTTCACTCAATAATGTCCTTTTCCGTTCCTTTGCCTGATTTCAGGCTATCGATTGAGTCCATCAATCTCCGGGCGTTAGCGGGGGAACGCAGTAGATAAGCCGTCTCTTCCAGCGAGTTGTATTCTTCGAGTGACATCAGAACACAAGCCTCTCCATTCTGACGAGTAATGAGGATCGGGGCATGATCTTCAACGGCTTTCATCATTGTTGCCGACAAATTCTGACGCGCTTCGCTGTAACTAATTGTACGCATGTCAATCTCCTCTTTTGTACAGTTCATTGTACAATGATAGACGTTAATTAACTATTTATTAATTAGTTTGTAGATCAAGACATTGTCAGTGAGACGAAAAATCCAGGCTTCGCTATTTTTGGTACCGTCAGCTTAGAGGTCAGTCCTCTTAGCCCCCTCCTTTCCCCGCTCATTCATTAAACAAATCCATCGCCATAAAATATATAAAAAAGCCCTTGCTTTCTAACGTGAAAGTGGTTTAGGTTAAAAGACATCAGTTGAATAAACATTCACAGAGACTTTTATGACACGCGTTCAATTTAAACACCACCATCATCACCATCATCCTGACTAGTCTTTCAGGCGATGTGTGCTGGAAGACATTCAGATCTTCCAGTGGTGCATGAACGCATGAGAAAGCCCCCGGAAGATCACCTTCCGGGGGCTTTTTTATTGCGCGGTTGATAACGGTTCAGACAGATTTAAAGAGGAATAACAAAATGACAGACAACACTCGTTTACGCATAGCTATGCAGAAATCCGGCCGTTTAAGTGATGACTCACGTGAATTGCTGGCGCGCTGTGGCATTAAAATCAATCTTCACACCCAGCGCCTGATCGCGATGGCAGAAAACATGCCGATTGATATTCTGCGCGTGCGTGACGACGACATTCCCGGTCTGGTGATGGACGGCGTGGTAGACCTTGGGATTATCGGCGAAAACGTGCTGGAAGAAGAACTGCTTAACCGCCGCGCCCAGGGTGAGGATCCACGCTACTTTACCCTGCGTCGTCTGGATTTCGGCGGCTGTCGCCTTTCGCTGGCAACGCCGGTTGATGAAGCCTGGGACGGTCCGCTCTCCTTAAACGGTAAACGTATCGCCACCTCTTATCCTCACCTGCTCAAGCGTTATCTCGACCAGAAAGGTATCTCTTTTAAATCCTGCTTACTGAACGGTTCTGTTGAAGTTGCGCCGCGTGCCGGACTGGCGGATGCGATTTGCGATTTGGTTTCCACCGGTGCCACGCTGGAAGCTAACGGCCTGCGCGAAGTCGAAGTTATCTACCGCTCGAAAGCCTGCCTTATCCAGCGCGATGGTGAAATGGAAGAATCCAAACAGCAGCTGATCGACAAACTGCTTACCCGTATTCAGGGTGTGATCCAGGCGCGCGAATCAAAATACATCATGATGCACGCACCGACCGAACGCCTGGATGAAGTCATCGCCCTGCTGCCAGGTGCCGAACGCCCAACTATTCTACCGCTGGCGGGTGATCAACAACGCGTAGCGATGCACATGGTCAGTAGCGAAACCCTGTTCTGGGAAACGATGGAAAAACTGAAAGCGCTGGGTGCCAGTTCAATCCTGGTCCTGCCGATTGAGAAGATGATGGAGTGATCGCCATGAGCTTTAACACAATCATTGACTGGAATAGCTGTACTGCGGAGCAACAACGCCAGCTGTTAATGCGCCCGGCGATCTCCGCTTCTGAAAGCATTACCCGCACTGTTAACGATATTCTCGATAACGTGAAAGCACGCGGCGATGAGGCCCTGCGGGAATACAGCGCGAAGTTTGATAAAACCACGGTTACCGCGCTGAAGGTGTCTGCTGAGGAAATTGCCGCCGCCAGCGAACGCCTGAGCGACGAGCTAAAACAGGCGATGGCGGTGGCAGTAAAGAATATTGAAACCTTCCACACTGCGCAAAAACTGCCGCCGGTAGATGTAGAAACGCAGCCAGGCGTACGTTGCCAGCAAGTCACGCGCCCGGTAGATTCAGTGGGTTTGTATATTCCTGGCGGCTCCGCCCCGCTCCTCTCAACGGTATTAATGCTGGCAACTCCGGCGCGTATTGCGAACTGTAAAAAAGTGGTGCTGTGCTCACCGCCGCCGATTGCCGATGAGATCCTTTACGCGGCGCAGCTGTGCGGTGTACAGGACGTGTTTAACGTCGGCGGCGCACAGGCCATTGCCGCGCTGGCGTTTGGTACGGAATCTGTGCCGAAAGTGGACAAAATCTTCGGGCCGGGTAACGCCTTTGTCACCGAGGCAAAACGTCAGGTGAGCCAGCGTCTGGACGGTGCGGCGATCGATATGCCCGCAGGCCCTTCGGAAGTGCTGGTGATTGCTGACAGCGGCGCAACGCCGGATTTCGTGGCTTCTGATTTGCTTTCCCAGGCTGAACACGGCCCGGACTCACAGGTGATTTTACTGACGCCCGCTGCTGATATGGCGCGTCGCGTAGCCGAAGCTGTCGAACGCCTGCTGGCAGAACTGCCGCGAGCTGAAACCGCCCGCCGGGCACTGAACGCCAGCCGCCTGATCGTGACTAAAGATTTAGCGCAGTGCGTAGAGATCTCCAACCAGTACGGCCCGGAGCACCTGATCATTCAGACCCGCAACGCCCGCGATCTGGTCGATGGCATCACCAGCGCCGGTTCGGTATTTCTTGGTGACTGGTCACCGGAATCCGCAGGTGATTACGCCTCCGGCACCAACCACGTTCTGCCGACTTACGGTTACACCGCCACCTGTTCCAGCCTCGGGCTGGCAGATTTCCAGAAGCGTATGACCGTGCAGGAACTGTCGAAAGAAGGCTTCTCCGCGCTGGCTTCAACCATTGAAACACTGGCCGCCGCCGAGCGCCTGACCGCCCATAAAAATGCCGTTACTTTGCGTGTTAACGCCCTTAAGGAGCAAGCATGAGCACCGTGACTATCACCGATTTAGCGCGTGAAAACGTCCGCAACCTGACGCCGTATCAGTCGGCGCGTCGTCTGGGCGGTAACGGCGACGTCTGGCTGAACGCCAACGAATACCCCACAGCCGTGGAGTTTCAGCTTACTCAGCAAACGCTCAACCGCTACCCGGAATGTCAGCCGAAAGCGGTGATTGAAAATTACGCGCAGTATGCAGGCGTAAAACCGGAGCAGGTGCTGGTCAGCCGTGGCGCGGACGAAGGTATTGAACTACTGATTCGCGCTTTTTGCGAACCAGGTAAAGACGCCATCCTCTACTGCCCGCCAACGTACGGCATGTACAGCGTCAGCGCTGAAACCATTGGCGTCGAGTGCCGCACAGTGCCGACGCTGGACAACTGGCAACTGGACTTACAGGGCATTTCCGACAAGCTGGACGGCGTAAAAGTGGTCTATGTTTGCAGCCCCAACAACCCGACCGGGCAACTGATCAACCCGCAGGATTTTCGCACTCTGCTGGAGTTAACCCGCGGTAAAGCGATTGTGGTTGCCGATGAAGCCTATATCGAGTTTTGCCCGCAGGCATCGTTGGCTGGCTGGCTGGCGGAATATCCGCACCTGGCTATTTTGCGCACACTGTCGAAAGCTTTTGCTCTGGCGGGCCTTCGTTGCGGATTTACGCTGGCAAACGAAGAAGTCATCAACCTGCTGATGAAAGTGATCGCCCCCTACCCGCTCTCGACGCCGGTTGCCGACATTGCGGCCCAGGCGTTAAGCCCGCAGGGGATCGTCGCCATGCGCGAACGGGTGGCGCAAATTATTGCAGAGCGCGAATACCTGATTGCCGCACTGAAAAAAATCTCCTGCGTGGAGCAGGTTTTTGACTCTGAAACCAACTACATTCTGGCGCGCTTTAAAGCCTCCAGCGCAGTGTTTAAATCTTTGTGGGATCAGGGCATTATCTTACGTGATCAGAATAAACAACCCTCTTTAAGCGGCTGCCTGCGAATTACCGTCGGAACCCGTGAAGAAAGCCAGCGCGTCATTGACGCCTTACGTGCGGAGCAAGTTTAATGAGTCAGAAGTATCTTTTTATCGATCGCGATGGAACCCTGATTAGCGAACCGCCGAGTGATTTTCAGGTGGACCGTTTTGACAAACTCGCCTTTGAACCGGGCGTGATCCCGGAGCTGCTGAAGCTGCAAAAAGCGGGCTACAAGCTGGTGATGATCACTAATCAGGATGGTCTGGGAACACAAAGTTTCCCGCAGGCGGATTTTGATGGCCCGCACAACCTGATGATGCAGATCTTCACCTCGCAAGGCGTGCAGTTTGATGAAGTGCTGATTTGTCCGCACCTGCCCGCCGATGAGTGCGACTGCCGTAAGCCGAAAGTAAAACTGGTGGAGCGTTATCTCGCTGAGCAAGCGATGGATCGTGCCAATAGTTATGTGATTGGCGATCGCGCGACCGATATTCAGCTGGCGGAAAACATGGGCATTAATGGTTTACGCTACGACCGTGAAACCCTGAACTGGCCGATGATTGGCGAGCAACTCACTAAACGAGACCGTTACGCCCATGTAGTGCGCAACACCAAAGAGACGCAGATTGACGTTCAGGTGTGGCTGGATCGCGAAGGTGGCAGCAAGATTAACACCGGCGTTGGCTTCTTTGATCATATGCTGGATCAGATCGCCACTCACGGCGGTTTCCGCATGGAAATCAACGTCAAAGGCGACCTCTATATCGACGATCACCACACCGTCGAAGATACCGCTCTGGCGCTGGGCGAAGCGCTAAAAATTGCCCTCGGAGACAAACGCGGTATTTGCCGCTTTGGTTTTGTGCTGCCGATGGACGAATGCCTTGCCCGCTGCGCGCTGGATATCTCTGGTCGCCCGCACCTGGAATATAAAGCCGAGTTTACCTACCAGCGTGTGGGCGATCTCAGCACTGAAATGATCGAGCACTTCTTCCGTTCGCTTTCATACACCATGGGCGTGACGCTACACCTGAAAACCAAAGGTAAAAACGATCACCACCGTGTAGAGAGCCTGTTCAAAGCGTTTGGCCGCACCCTGAGCCAGGCCATCCGCGTGGAAGGCGACACCCTGCCCTCGTCGAAAGGAGTGCTGTAATGAACGTGGTGATCCTTGATACTGGCTGCGCCAACCTGAACTCGGTGAAGTCTGCCATTGCGCGCCACGGTTATGAACCCAAAGTCAGCCGTGACCCGGACGTCGTATTGCTGGCCGATAAACTGTTTTTACCCGGCGTTGGCACCGCGCAAGCGGCGATGGACCAGGTGCGTGAGCGCGAGCTGTTTGATCTCATCAAAGCCTGTACCCAACCGGTGCTGGGCATCTGCTTAGGGATGCAACTTCTGGGGCGGCGCAGCGAAGAGAGCAACGGCGTCGACTTGCTGGGCATCATCGACGAAGACGTGCCGAAAATGACCGACTTTGGTCTGCCACTGCCACATATGGGCTGGAACCGCGTTTATCCGCAGGCAGGCAACCGCCTGTTTCAGGGGATTGAAGACGGCGCGTACTTTTACTTTGTTCACAGCTACGCAATGCCGGTCAATCCGTGGACCATCGCCCAGTGTAATTACGGCGAACCGTTCACCGCGGCGGTACAAAAAGATAACTTCTACGGCGTGCAGTTCCACCCGGAGCGTTCTGGTGCCGCTGGCGCTAAGTTGCTGAAAAACTTCCTGGAGATGTGATGATTATTCCGGCATTAGATTTAATCGACGGCACCGTGGTGCGTCTCCATCAGGGCGATTACGGCAAACAACGCGATTACGGTAACGACCCGCTGCCACGCTTACAGGATTACGCTGCGCAAGGTGCCGAAGTGTTGCATCTGGTGGATCTGACCGGGGCAAAAGATCCGGCTAAACGTCAAATCCCGCTGATTAAAACCCTGGTCGCGGGCGTTAACGTCCCGGTGCAGGTTGGCGGCGGCGTGCGTAGCGAAGAAGACGTGGCGGCGTTACTGGAAGCGGGCGTTGCGCGCGTAGTGGTCGGCTCCACCGCGGTGAAATCACCAGAAATGGTGAAAGGCTGGTTTGAACGCTTCGGTGCCGATGCCTTAGTGCTGGCGCTGGATGTCCGTATTGACGAGCAAGGTAACAAGCAGGTGGCAGTCAGCGGCTGGCAAGAGAACTCGGGCGTTTCACTGGAACAACTGGTGGAAACCTATCTGCCCGTCGGCCTGAAACATGTGCTGTGTACCGATATCTCGCGCGACGGCACGCTGGCAGGTTCTAACGTCTCTTTATATGAAGAAGTGTGCGCCAGATATCCGCAGGTGGCATTTCAGTCTTCCGGCGGTATTGGCGACATTGATGATGTCGCGGCCCTGCGTGGTACTGGCGTGCGCGGCGTAATAGTTGGTCGTGCATTACTGGAAGGTAAATTCACCGTGAAGGAGGCCATCGCATGCTGGCAAAACGCATAATCCCATGTCTCGACGTTCGTGATGGTCAGGTGGTGAAAGGCGTACAGTTTCGCAACCATGAAATCATTGGCGATATTGTACCGCTGGCAAAACGCTACGCTGAAGAAGGTGCAGACGAACTGGTGTTCTACGATATCACCGCTTCCAGCGATGGCCGTGTGGTAGATAAAAGCTGGGTATCTCGCGTGGCGGAAGTGATCGACATTCCGTTCTGTGTGGCGGGTGGGATTAAGTCTCTGGAAGATGCCGCGAAAATTCTTTCCTTTGGCGCGGATAAAATTTCCATCAACTCTCCTGCGCTGGCGGACCCGACGTTAATTACTCGCCTGGCGGATCGCTTTGGCGTGCAGTGTATTGTGGTCGGTATTGATACCTGGTACGACGCTGAAACCGGTAAATATCATGTGAATCAATATACCGGCGATGAAAGCCGCACCCGCGTCACTCAGTGGGAAACGCTCGACTGGGTAGAGGAAGTGCAAAAACGCGGTGCCGGAGAAATCGTCCTCAACATGATGAATCAGGACGGCGTGCGTAACGGTTACGACCTAGAACAACTGAAAAAAGTGCGTGAAGTTTGCCACGTCCCGCTGATTGCCTCCGGTGGCGCGGGCACCATGGAACACTTCCTCGAAGCCTTCCGCGATGCCGACGTTGACGGTGCGCTGGCAGCTTCTGTATTCCACAAACAAATAATCAATATTAGTGAATTAAAAGCGTACCTGGCAACACAGGGCGTGGAGATCAGGATATGTTAACAGAACAACAACGTCACGAACTGGACTGGGAAAAAACCGACGGACTGATGCCGGTGATTGTACAACACGCGATATCTGGCGAAGTGTTAATGCTGGGCTATATGAACCCGGAAGCTCTGGACAAAACTATCGAAAGCGGCAAAGTCACCTTCTTCTCGCGAACTAAACAACGGCTGTGGACCAAAGGCGAAACGTCTGGCAATTTTCTCAATGTGGTGAGTATTGCCCCGGACTGCGACAACGACACGTTACTGGTGCTGGCGAATCCCATCGGGCCAACCTGCCACAAAGGCACCAGCAGCTGCTTCGGCGACACCGCTCACCAGTGGCTGTTCCTGTATCAACTGGAACAACTGCTCGCCGAACGCAAATCTGCCGACCCGGAAACCTCTTACACAGCCAAACTGTATGCCAGCGGCACCAAACGCATTGCGCAGAAAGTGGGCGAAGAAGGGGTGGAAACCGCACTGGCCGCGACGGTAAATGACCGCTTTGAGCTGACCAACGAGGCATCTGATTTGATGTATCACCTGCTGGTGCTGTTGCAGGATCAGGGGCTGGATCTCGGAGAAGTGATTGATAATCTGAAGAATCGGCATTAACGCGTTGGCCCCCGCAGCAACGGCGGGGGTAGCAGCTCTCAGGATTTGCTTTCCAGCAATGTAGTGTAGAGATTGACATAGGCGTCAATCATATGGTCGGCAGTAAACATCTCTTCAAAACGACGACGCGAGTTTTCGCCATAGCGGTTGGAGGTTTCCTCGTTATTCCAGAGCTCATTCATCGCCTCCACCAGCGCCTGGCTATCATTCGGCGGAATCACGCAACCACTCACTTTGTCCTGGTTAATGAAAGAGGTACCTGTACCGATCTCGCAAGAGATCAGCGGCCTTGCAAAGCGTGCGCCTTCCAATAACGTAATGCCAAACGCCTCAGAGCGCAGATGCGAGGGGAATACCACGCCCCGGCAGAGCTGGAAGAGAATGTACTTATCTTCGTCGTTGAGCATGCCGGTAAACACCACATTGCTCAGCCCGCGTTGCTGCGCCTCACGCCGCACTTCCGCCTCCAGCGGCCCGCCCCCGACGATCACCACCGGCAGCCGGCTACGCTCGGCGGCATCCAGCAGAATGTGCAGCCCTTTGTAGTAGCGGAAAGCGCCGACGAAGAGGAAGAAGTTATCGCCGACGGTTTCCCGCCAGTGCGCCACCCGCTGCGGATCGTGCTGCACGTCATGCTGCTCCAGACCAAACGGGATCACCACGGTTTTATCCTGATATTTTTTCAGGGTCTGGCTGGAGGCCACGTAGTTGGGCGACGAGGCGACGATGCAGTCTACGCTGGCGAGGAATCGCTCCTGCAGCGGCTGGTACAACTTCATTAACCGTTTTTGTTTCACAATATCCGAGTGATAGGTCACCACCGTTCTTGCGTCAGGCCGCGCCGAGAGATGCAACATATCCATGAAAGGAAACGGAAAATGGTAGTTGATGATGTCGTAATCATCTTTAATCTGCTTAAAACGCTTTAACGCTTTCAACGAAAACGGCGTGGAGGCAATTTCAAAAAGCTGCTTATTATAAATGACCCGATGGTCTTCGTAGGCGACAGGACCTGTCTCTTTGTCCGGGCTAAAAGTAAAAACATCGGCTGCGATTCCCCGGCGGGCGCAGCCCTGACTTAGCTGATAAATGACCTGCTCAATACCGCCGTAGGTATCGGGATAGTAGGTCTTATAGACGTGTAGAACTCTCAACTGACACCCTTAGAGTAATTTATAGGCGTTAATGGTCTGGGTCGTACAGTTCTCCCACGAAAACTGTTTCGCCTGGGCAAGACCGCGCGCGGTGGCGATTTCCCGCCAGCTATCATCCTGCAGGCTCTGCAAAATATGTGCGCTAATCGCGTCTACATCATTAGGATCGGCAACGAGGCCGGCATCGCCAACCACCTCAGGCAAAGAAGTGACATTGGAACATACTACCGGCACACCGCAAGACATCGCTTCAAGAATAGGTAAACCGAATCCCTCATAGAAGGAGGGATAAACAAAGGTTCTGGCCGCCGCGTACAGATAAGGCAGGTCTTCATCCGGGACATAGCCCAGGTAACGGATCCACCCTTCACGCGTACCGCGCTCGACTAACTGCCACAGCACATCGTCTTCCCATCCGCGATAACCGCTGAGGATCAGCGGGTAGCGCATGCGGGTCTCCATCGGCAGCAACTGATAGGCCTGCAGCAGACCGCGGATATTTTTACGCGGCTCCATGGTGCCGATATATAACGCATACCCCTGCCACGCCAGCTGATATTTCTGCAGGACCGGCAGGCACTCCGCCGGGCTGCGCGGAATATAGTCGCTGCTGCAGGCCAGCTTGGTGGTGACGATCCGATCCGCCGGATAGTTGAACAGGCGGATGATTTCATTGCGCGAGAAGTCGGAGACGGTCAGGATCAGCTTCGCCGAATCCAGGCTCTCGTGCAGGGACTTCTCCATATAGCGAACCCGATCTTTTGGATGATATTCCGGGCAGGTAAAAATGGAGATGTCATGAAACGTGGTCACGGCGCGTTCCAGGCGATGCGGCAGATAGAAATTGGGACCATGGTAAATGTAGTCTTTGTAATCGCGCAATGCCCACGCCTGGCGCCGCGGATGCAGCAGGCGATACGCCTCAATCAGCAGCGGCTGGCGGCGCAGAAACGCCGACAGACGACCATGATTGCTGGCTTTGCTATCGCTTTTATTCTCCACCTGGGGGATCTGGTCGATAAACGACGCGCCGTGAAACAGCTTCAGCTCTTCGATTTCACGGGCAACCGCCAGCCGCTTAACCAGCTCCAGGGAATACCGACCGATGCCCGTTAATGGGTATTTAATTGGCTCAGTAGCAAAAATAATTTTCATAACGAACTCATCACAAGGGCCACCGCAGTAGCCCTGTTGATAGCGATTATTGCTTCGCGGCTGGCGCGATAATCGGCAGGTTTTTCAGGAGAAATTCCGCGCTCTGTTTCCAGGTTAACCAGTTGATATTTTCGGAACGAGGATGCGCGTTTTGCTCGTACAGGGCTAACCACTCTTCTACCGCCTTCGCGATATCGGACGGCGCTTCACCGGAGAAATACCAGGCATGTTCCTGAGCAATCTCTTTAAACACCGGAATGTCGCGAATAATCACCGGCAGCTTTTTCTGCGCCGCTTCAATCAACGGCAGGCCAAAGCCTTCTCCCTGCGAGGCAAAGATCAGCGCGCGTGAACGAGCGTATAGCTCGGCCAAAAACTCGTCGCTGATATTCTGCAGCCAGAAGAGCTTTTTGTTCAGCTGCGGATGATGGCGTAATTTTTCGCACAAGCTGTCAACGTTCCAGCCCTGTTTGCCGACGATAAACAAGTTGTAGTCTTTGCCCTCGCGCCACAGTTCCTCGAAGGCGGCCAGCGTCTGGGCGTGGCCTTTGCGCGGCTCCATGGTACCCACCATGATAAATGACGGAGCTGCAGCCATCGCTGCTAACAGCGCCTGTGCATTATCCGGCATGCCAGTGGACGGTACGCTGGCATCGAGGTCGGCTCCCAGATGGAAGTTGCTGACGGTCTGCAGCGGGTTCGGTTTCACCCAATGGCGATTTTCCGCAATCCACGCTTTCACATCCTCGGCGACGCTGGCAGAGACGCAGATCAGCCGGTCGGCGTGCTCTGCGAGGCAGGACAGCCAGATCGGGAAATCACGCTGAATGCCTTCGATACTCCACTCCGGACGGCGTAATGGCAGAATATCATGCACCACGAAGCAGGCGAACGCCCCGGCGGCGCGCATGCTGTCAATTTGCGTCACCAGCTCCGGGAAGAGATGCGCGGTCAGATCGGTGGCAATAAGCACATCGTCTTTGCTGAACAGCACCGGTTCGTCAGCACCAAATTCGCCCGGGAAATGACTGGACAGATATTGGTTGGCGTAGCGATAACACTCGCCAGGGGTGTAGTAGACGGCGGAAACCTCGTAACCCGGCACGCCAGATTTCAGTAATTCGCTGAGGATACTGCGCGAGACGCGCTGGATCCCGGTCTTCGCGTCATGCTGCGCCAGAACCGAAATGTCCACCAGCAGCTTGCGGGTATGGCGCTTAAAGCTATTGCGCGCAACCGCCCATGCCAGACCAAGACGGTCGACTTCGCTCAGCGCATCGATTTTCTGCATCATCTGAAGGCGGGAGGCGGTCACGCTTTCCGCCTGCCCGGCATCCGTCTCTTGGGACGACTGCAGCAGACGAGTGAAACCCTCGATCGCCAGATGGGCGGTATTGGCCCACGAGAATTTGGCCGACTGCGCGAGAGCATGCGCCTTCAGCTCACGATAAAACGCCTCATCGGTCAGCGCCTTCTCCATGACCCGGCGAATGTCCTGCACATCATGCGGATTGAACATGGCATCTTCCCAGCCAATGACTTCCGGCAGGCTGGTAATGTTTGAACCTAAGGTCGCCGCCCCGCAGCGCATCGCTTCCAGCGGCGGCAGGCCGAAACCTTCATGCAGCGACGGGAACACAAACAGTTTGCACAGGTTGTACAGGGCAATCAGATCGTCGTCGGTCAGGAACCCAGTAAAGATAAGCTGGCTGCGTGACAAACCATAGCTTTCCGCCAGACGCAGGATCCGCTCCAGTTGTTCTGGCTGCACTTTATACGCCAGCACCATCGGATAGCGCTGCTGCAGCTCGGCAGGCAGCAAGCTGTAGGCGTGAATAAGCGCTTCAATATTTTTCCGCGGCTCGATCATCGCCAGCGACAAGATAAACTCATCCGGCAGGCTGTATTTGTCTTTTAAAGACTGAATACGCTCAGCGGAATAATCGATCACCGCAAACTCTTCGCCCACCGCCGAGGAGATGTTCAGTACCCGATCGCTGGCGATGTCGGTATATTCGATCACTTCCTGAGCTGCCGACTGCGAAATGGCGAAGATCGCGTCTGCCCGCTCAAATTCCGCCAGCTTATTCATATAAAACTCACGGAAATTCGGATCGCCGAGATAACGCTCTTTATTTAACAGCGGGATCAGATCGTGGCATACGCACACCGTTTTCCACGGCACATTATCCGCCGGAATAGACACGGTATAACTATCGCTATGCCCCTCGAAGAAGCTAATAATATAGACAATATCAGGCGCGATATTGGCGATAGCGATATCGCGGGCCGCCTGGGCCGCTTTACTGCGGCCATGGTTTTCAATATGACGATAGGCTGTTGGCGCGACGGCTGAGAAGATGAACATATCTTCATCCGTCAGCAGGTCCCGATAGGCCATTTTAACATCATCAATATTATCAATGGGATACATACCATTGATCAAAATACTGACGCGATGCTCACCGGCATTTTCAATAATGGCGCGGCTCATGGCCAGGGTACTGCGACCAATGCCGCGGACTTTACTTTCCGACTGGTAACCCTGGACATCAATCAAAATATGCAAGTTAATCTCCTTATTTATTTTTCGTTAGTTTGAGATAAATTTCATAAACCTCCGGAGGTAAAAGCTCCGGATGCATCACTTGCAGTTCAGTCTGCGATAAAATCTGCGCATCAGCCTGATACTGGCTGTGCGGCAGTGGATTCATACGACGATACAAACGATAGGCCGGCTGATAAAGCCCCAGCTTATGTAAACCATTTACCGCGGTATGTTTTACCTGCGGATGTTTTCTCATAAATGAGAAAACAAACCGCAGGACGCGCTTAATAAAATGTTTACACCGCTGCACGAAACCATACTGCCTCAGCAAATGGATCTGCAGGCCCAGATAACGATAACCCTTGGTCATTCTCCAGGAACGGCTGCGATGGATTTTTTCAATTTCCTGGCGAAGCTGTTGGTTTTCGTTGCTTAAATGGTGGATCTCCCGGTTAGCGGCTTCCAGTCGCTGCAGTAGCTCAGCGGTTTCAGGGGGCAACTCGGGCTGAACGTCAGCCTGGGCGTGCGCTTGCGCCGTCTGCAACAGCGCCGCCAGTTGCTCCATATTCTCACCAAGCCAGGTGAGTTCATGGCTGACTTCCACTGGCTGTTGAGCTTTCTCGACGAACGCATCCTGAGCGGACTGCAGCTGAGCCATCTGCTGCTCCAGGGTATGGATTTGGCCACGCAACGCTTCTGAGCCGGCGCTTTCATTTCGCACCCGGGACTGGAGCTCCAGCAGCACCGTCTCCTGAGCGATGATCCACTGTTCCGTCGCCCCGCGCTGCTGTTCAGCTGACGGCAGCTTCGCTTTCTTCTCGAACAGCGCCAACAGCAGGGCAAAGTTCCAGCGTTCAACCGGCTCCTGCCAGACCGCATACAGCCAGTTAGACCACGGCTGAGGCAGATTAAACGGATGAACAGGCGCCGAGCGCCAGAAACCGTTCCAGCTTTTGTTTTCGGCAAACAGCTCATTCACAAACACGAAGAACGACTGGACAAGGTTCGTCGGCCAGCTGCAGTCCTGCGGCGTGGTAACGATAGAGCCGAAGTCGATTAAGCGGGCATGCTGTCGGGCATCGACCATCACGTTCCACGGGCGTACATCGTCATGCCAGAACCCTTGTTTCTCCAGCGCCGCTAAGGAACGAAGCAAGCTACCGAGGATTTTTTCACGATCGATCTCCTCCCCGGCTGCCAGCATATCGCTCAGCAAACGACCCGGGAGTTTTTCCATCACCAGCCAGCCAGACTGAGCATTTTCGCCGTGGGCCAGTACTGCCGGCGCGTCAAAGCCCGCTGGCGGTTGCGTCAGGAACTTTATTTCATTATGCAGTTCATATTTATTACGCTGGCTCTCTTCCGCCGTCAGGATGCCGTGGGGCATGTCGTAATAGAAAAACTTGCATACATAATCTTCGCCAAAGAAGTAGCGACGGCTGCGCTTATGCGCCAGGCCGGCCCCGGCATAGGGCTGATTCTGCCAGTGCTGGAACGGCTGATTAAAATCGTTGATCAGCACCCGGTGGTTGCTGACCAGGTACATCGGGCGCGGTACGGGGGATAAATGGGTGTCAAACTCACCGATCAGGCGATAAAACGCGCACTGCTCAATCAGTTCGCGCGGGTCGTCCGGCTGAGAAACGCCCCAGTAAAGCGGTTCTTCTTTCACCGCCAGCTCAAGGATCACCGCCTGGGTGACATCGGCCAGGCGCGAGAGCAGACGTTTAACTTCATCGATACCATGAAGGTGAACAATATGGTGAAACACGCTTAAGCCAATGGCCAGATCAAACTCGCCCTCTTCCAGCGCGGCGATCACCTCTTCAATTCTGCCTACCCGGAACTCGGCGGCAAAATCGGGGTTCTCTTCGGCCAGCGCGCGGCACACGTTAATATTTTCCTGCTGGAAATCGATACCAACGATAGTCGCGCCTTTGCTTGCCAGACTCAGGCTAAAAAAGCCCTGCGCGCAGCCCAGATCGAGAACGTTAAGCGGGCGCCCCAGCGCACGGGATAAGTTATCGTACTGTTCGGTAATCAAATCGAGGCGTTGATTACAATCACGAGCGGCGTCGCCATCCCATTCGGGATGGCCAAAAATAGTTTGATAAATCTCAGGTAATTCGCTAACCAGCGTGTTTAAGTCTTTAGTCATGGAATCGTTTTTCTCAACGTCATTGGTAGCTAGTAAAGGACGACTTAAGATCGATGACACCCCAGAAATCCATGCTCTTGGTCACATGTAAAATAATGGAGTCGTAACGTCTGTCCAGCGGCGTCATATCCGTCTGCGGGTTGCCGGCAGAGATACCAAATGACAGCAGGTAATCGCCACTATTTAAATCAACCGGAAGGCTAAATTTAAAGACCCGAACATCGCCGCGGGAAACCGAAATATTTTCCCGCCCTTCAGAGGCGAGGAAAGAGTTGGTTCCGTAGAGGAATAAGCCATCGAGGGTCTTAATCAGGATGCCTGGCACCACGCAATCAAAATCGTATTCAAACACGACCTTCATCAGAAAATCGGTCTGCTGATTGCCCGTCAGTGAGGGAGGAAAATCAACCCCGGCGCTCTGGATATGATAATCGATGATTTTCGCGCCACCCTGCCCCCAGCGATATTCTTCCGGACGGTAGCCTGGGCGCGTGTGGTACACATCTTCAATCTCATCGAGAGACATCTGGCTTTCGCCACTGGCTGACGAGATAGCCGTTGCGCTTTTTGTCGCGCTGTCTTTATCCGGTTTGCCAAACAGCTCATCCAGGTAACGGTTGGTTACGTCGCGGGCGGTGCCGTCCATGCAGATGTCACCATTTTTGAGGAAAATGGCGCGGTCGCAGTGCTTGACGATATCCCCGGCGCTGTGGGAAACCAGCAGCAGCGTGGTCCCCTGCTCTTTGAAGTCCGCGATGCGAGCATAGCATTTCGCCTGAAAACGGGAGTCACCCACGGAGAGCGCTTCATCGACGATCAGAATATCCGGCCGGGAGGCCGTGGCGACAGCGAACGCCAGGCGCATTTGCATCCCGCTGGAATAGATGCGTACGGGCTCTTCAATGTAGTCGCCGATATCGGCGAAGGCTTCGATCTCCGGCATTAAGCGCTCGATCTCTTCCCGGCCCAGGCCCATCATCAGCCCGGACATATACACGTTCTGCCGGCCGGTAAAGTCAGGATGGAAGCCCATGCCCAGCTCCAGCAGCGCGGCGACGCGCCCCTGGATTTCAATGCTACCTTTGGTGGGCTGAGTGGTGCCAGTCAGCAGCTTCAGTAACGTACTTTTACCTGCGCCGTTCACCCCAACAATGCCGACCGCTTCCCCAGGTTCAATGCTGAAATTGATATCTTTCAATACCCATTTCTTGCTGTGCCGCGGCTTATCGCCCGGCAGTAGTTTCTCAATGACCCGGTTCCATTTAGATGGATAATATTTATACGCCTTGCCGACGTGCTGAACTTTGATACTCATGATTAAATCTCGTCCACAATATCAGCGGCATGTTTTTTAAATAAACGCCAGGCAAATAAAAACAGAATGACCGACACCACTGTGACCGGAAGCAGCGCCATCCAGTTAGGGCTCTGGTGATAGAGCATCACGTTCTGGTAGGAACCGATAATGGTCGCCATCGGGTTATACGCCAACAGACCAGAAACCCATTCCGGCAGCGTTTTGGATACGTAGACAATTGGCGTAAACCAGAACCAAAACTGAAGCAGGATATTAACGAACTGCCCAACATCGCGGACAAAAACGTTCAGTACCCCGAGAATGATCCCGAGGCCGAGGGTGAACAGCATCTGGACGATCAGCACCGGAATGATTTCAAAGAAAATCATGCCAGGGAAATTGCCCGTGACGATCAGAAACAGCACGAACAGACCAAAAATGATCAGGAAGTTAATAAATGCCGAAGCAGTGACGATAATCGGTAAACAGATCCGCGGAAAGCTGAGCTTCTTAAGAATATTGGCGTTGGTCAGAAAAACGTTGACCAGACTGTTGAGCATTTCCGTGAACAGCCCCCAAGTTAACACCCCAGAACACAAGTAGATGCTGTATGCAAAAGGACCATCCATGCCAGCCAGGCGGGCACGCATTAATTCAGAAAAAATTAATGTATAGACGGAAATCATGGCGATCGGCTGTAAAATCAGCCATGCCGCGCCTAAGAAGCTGGTTTGGTAACGGGACTGAAAGTCCCGTTTAACGCTGTCAATAATAAAGCCACGGTAGCGATAGATCGCTGAAAACATCGGACTCAAAGCAATTCCTCTTTTAACAGGTTGAGCAGCTCGGTCGTTTTTTCATTCATAAGCGCCACATCAGCTCTGGACTCAACGTTCAGACGCACCACCGGCTCGGTGTTAGACGTGCGCAGGTTAAAGCGCCATTCAGGGTATTCAATACTGATCCCGTCCGTTGTGTCGATGTGTGCAGCCGCCGGCTCATACTGCGCCCGGATGCGCGCTATCGCCTCTGCCGCATTACCCAGCTTGCGGTTGATCTCCCCCGACGCCGGGAACGCCGCCTGGCGGTCCGCCACCAGCGATTTCAGCGAGCTGTTCTTCAGGCACAGCAGCTCCGCCACCAGCAGCCACGGGATCATCCCGCTGTCGCAGTAGGCGAAATCGCGGAAGTAATGGTGCGCACTCATCTCCCCGCCGTAGATAGCGTCTTCCTGACGCATCCGCTCCTTGATGAACGCATGCCCCGTCTTCGACATCACCGGCTGGCCGCCGTTGCGGGTCACGATGTCTAC
>NZ_JAVUPQ010000053.1:0-27432 GCF_032029835.1 Escherichia sp. AM3
CGGTGGAGCTGCATGACAAAGTCATCGGGCATTATCTGAACATAAAACACTATCAATAAGTTGGAGTCATTACCCTGATTTTTATATTTATATACTCTAAATAATTCGAGTCGCAGTACATGCAACTTGAAGTATGACGAGTATAAATGGAATGGTACATGGGCAAATATATTCGTCCCTTATCCGATGCGGTATTTACCATCGCATCTGATGACCTGTGGATCGAGAGTTTAGCGATCCAACAATTACACACCACGGCAAATTTACCCAACATGCAGCGCGTAGTGGGGATGCCAGATTTACACCCCGGACGCGGCTACCCGATTGGCGCAGCGTTCTTCTCTGTTGGTCGTTTTTACCCGACAAGACGTCGCTGTAACGGTGCTGGAAACAGAAACGGGCCGCTACTCTGACACGCTGCGTTCGGCGCTGGTTTCTCTGGATGGCGATAACGCATGGGCATTAAGCGAAAGCTGGTGTGGCACTATTCAGTGGATTTGTCCGAGTCCGTATCGGCCTCATCATGGGCGCAAAAACTGGTTTCTGGGCATTGGGCGTTTTACCGCTGATGAGCAGGAATAATCGGATGCAATCCGTTATGAGACGTTGCGTTCGTCGGGGCCGGGCGGTCAACATGTCAATAAAACCGACTCGGCGGTACGCGCCACGCATCTGGCATCCGGTATTAGCGTGAAGGTTCAGTCAGAGCGCAGCCAGCATGCTAACAAACGGCTGGCGCGATTGCTGATTGCCTGGAAGCTGGAGCAGCAGCAACAGGAAAATAGCGCGGCGCTGAAATCGCAGCGGCGAATGTTCCATCACCAGATTGAACGTGGCAACCCGCGACGGACATTTACAGGGATGGCTTTTATCGAAGGATAATGAAGGATGAAACTGCCGGAAGGCGATTAAACGCCATCCGGCAGCAAATCAAATAATTACTTCGCCGGAATTTCTTTCAGCAGTTCAGTCAGCAGTGTCCAGTAATGACCTACGCTTTTGATGTGAACTTGCTCATCCGGAGAGTGTGGACCGGTGATAGTTGGCCCGATAGAAACCATGTCCATTTCCGGATACGGTTTTTTAAACAGACCACATTCCAGGCCCGCGTGGATAATCTGGATGTTCGGCGTCTTGTTGAACAGGCGCTGATAGGTTTCACGTACCAGATGCATCACCGGAGAATTAGCGTCCGGCTGCCAGCCAGGATATGCGCCTTTCGCTTCGGTTTTCGCGCCAGCCAGTTTACCCAGCGAATCCAGCATGCTCACCACGTAGTCTTTACCGCTGTCGATCAGTGAACGGATCAGGCAGTGAATTTCTACGTTATTGTCAGTCATGGTCACCACACCGACGTTCAGGGAGGTTTCGACCACACCTTTTGCCACGTCGGAATTGCGGATCACACCGTTCGGGGTGGCGTTCAGCAGACGAATAAAGGTATCGCGAGATTTCGCAATCAGAGCAGCTTTATCGTTCGCTACAGAGTCCAGCAACAAGGCCAGATTCTTCTCTTTCTCTGCCAGCTCGTTTTTCAGGATGTCCTGATAGGTATTCACCAGAGATTTCAGGGCGTCGACTTTATCAGCTGCGACAGCAATGGTCGCAAAGGCTTCACGCGGGATGGCGTTACGCAGTGTGCCACCGTTGAAATCGATAAGGCGCAGGTCCAGCTCTTCCGCATGACCCGCCAGGAAGCGCACCAGCAGTTTGTTGGCATTACCCAGGCCAACGTGGATTTCACCGCCGGAGTGACCGCCTTTTAGACCTTTTAAGGTTAACTTGAAGGTTTCAAAGCCAGCTGGAACCGCTTCACGATCCAAATGCAGGTTGGAGGTGAAGTCGATACCCCCCGCGCAACCCATGTAGATTTCACCTTCTTCTTCGGAGTCGGTGTTAATCAGAATATCAGCCTGCAACCAGTTGCTCTGTAAGCCGAACGCACCGTCCATACCGGCTTCTTCGGTCATGGTCAGCAGCACTTCCAGCGGGCCGTGAACCACGTTTTCGTCAGCCAGAACCGCCAGCGCAGACGCCATACCAATGCCGTTATCTGCACCCAGCGTGGTGCCGCGCGCTTTAACCCATTCGCCATCAATATAAGGCTGGATAGGATCTTTCGTGAAGTCATGCACGGTGTCGTTATTTTTCTGCGGCACCATATCGAGGTGGGCCTGCAAGACGACCGGTTTACGATTTTCCATACCTGCGGTAGCAGGTTTACGAATCAGGATATTACCTACCTGATCGCGTTCGACATGGAAACCTTTCTCTTTTGCCCAACCAACAATGTATTCAGCGAGTTGCTCTTCATGATAGGACGGGTGAGGAATAGAACAGATTTTGGCAAAAATATCCCACAGCGGCTGTGGAGATAATTGAGACAGTTCAGACACGTTAAGTCTCCTTGTCGATCACCCGCAAAACAGTATTGCAGGTCACAGGGTTAGCAGAAAATGTTGTCAACACAAGACAGGCTTGCGAGATATGTTTGAGAATACCACTTTATCCCGCGTCAGGGAGAGGCAGTGCGTAAAAAGACGCGGACTCATGTGAAATACTGGTTTTTAGTGCGCCAGATCTCTATAATCTCGCGCAACCTATTTTCCCCTCGAACACTTTTTAAGCCGTAGATAAACAGGCTGGGACACTTCACATGAGCGAAAAATACATCGTCACCTGGGACATGTTGCAGATCCATGCACGTAAACTCGCAAGCCGACTGATGCCTTCTGAACAATGGAAAGGCATTATTGCCGTAAGCCGTGGCGGTCTGGTACCGGGTGCGTTACTGGCGCGTGAACTGGGTATTCGTCATGTCGATACCGTTTGTATTTCCAGCTACGATCACGACAACCAGCGCGAGCTTAAAGTGCTGAAACGCGCAGAAGGCGATGGCGAAGGCTTCATCGTTATTGATGACCTGGTGGATACCGGTGGTACTGCGGTTGCGATTCGTGAAATGTATCCAAAAGCGCACTTTGTCACCATCTTTGCAAAACCGGCTGGTCGTCCGCTGGTTGATGATTATGTTGTTGATATCCCGCAAGATACCTGGATCGAACAGCCGTGGGATATGGGCGTCGTATTCGTCCCGCCAATCTCCGGTCGCTAATCTTTTCAACGCCTGGCACTGCCGGGCGTTGTTCTTTTTAACTTCAGGCGGGTTACAATAGTTTCCAGTAAGTATTCTGGAGGCTGCATCCATGACACAGGCAAACCTGAGCGAAACCCTGTTCAAACCCCGCTTTAAACATCCTGAAACCTCGACGCTAGTCCGCCGCTTTAATCACGGCGCACAACCGCCTGTGCAGTCGGCCCTTGATGGTAAAACCATCCCTCACTGGTATCGCATGATTAACCGTCTGATGTGGATCTGGCGCGGCATTGACCCACGCGAAATCCTCGACGTCCAGGCACGTATTGTGATGAGCGATGCCGAACGTACCGACGATGATTTATACGATACGGTGATTGGCTACCGTGGCGGCAACTGGATTTATGAGTGGGCCACCCAGGCGATGGTGTGGCAACAAAAAGCCTGTGCGGAAGAAGATCCGCAACTCAGTGGTCGTCACTGGCTGCATGCGGCTACGTTGTACAACATTGCCGCCTATCCTCATCTGAAAGGAGATGACCTGGCCGAGCAAGCGCAGGCTTTGTCAAACCGCGCCTATGAAGAGGCCGCCCAGCGTCTGCCGGGCACGATGCGGCAGATGGAGTTTACCGTACCCGGCGGTGCGCCCATCACCGGCTTTTTGCATATGCCGAAAGGCGATGGCCCGTTCCCGACAGTATTAATGTGTGGTGGTCTGGATGCGATGCAGACGGACTATTACAGTCTGTATGAACGTTATTTTGCGCCGCGCGGCATTGCGATGCTGACTATTGATATGCCGTCGGTGGGCTTTTCTTCAAAATGGAAGCTCACCCAGGACTCCAGCCTGTTGCATCAGCACGTCTTAAAGGCGCTGCCTAACGTACCGTGGGTGGATCACACTCGCGTCGCGGCCTTTGGTTTCCGTTTCGGCGCTAACGTTGCCGTGCGTCTGGCATACCTTGAATCGCCGCGTCTGAAAGCGGTTGCCTGTCTTGGTCCGGTAGTTCATACCCTGTTGAGTGATTTTAAGTGCCAGCAACAGGTGCCGGAAATGTATCTTGACGTTCTGGCCAGTCGTTTGGGGATGCATGATGCTTCCGATGAAGCGTTGCGCGTGGAGCTGAATCGCTATTCATTAAAAGTGCAAGGATTGCTGGGACGTCGCTGCCCAACGCCAATGTTATCAGGCTACTGGAAGAACGATCCGTTCAGCCCGGAAGAGGACTCACGCTTAATCACCTCATCATCTGCTGACGGTAAATTATTAGAGATCCCATTTAACCCGGTGTATCGGAATTTTGACAAAGGTCTTCAGGAAATCACAGACTGGATCGAAAAACGTTTGTGTTAAAAATTTGCTAAATTTTGCCAATTTGGTAAAACAGTTGCATCACAACAGGAGATAGCAATGACGTTACCGAGTGGACACCCGAAGAGCAGATTGATCAAAAAATTTACCGCACTAGGCCCGTATATTCGTGAAGGTAAGTGCGAAGATAATCGATTCTTTTTCGATTGTCTGGCTGTATGCGTCAACGTGAAACCGGCACCGGAAGTGCGTGAGTTCTGGGGCTGGTGGATGGAGCTTGAAGCGCAGGAATCCCGTTTTACCTACAGTTACCAGTTTGGTCTGTTCGATAAAGCAGGCGACTGGAAGAGTGTTCCGGTAAAAGACACTGAAGTGGTTGAACGACTGGAGCACACCCTGCGTGAGTTTCACGAGAAGCTGCGTGAACTGCTGACGACGCTGAATCTGAAGCTGGAACCGGCGGATGATTTTCGTGATGAACCGGTGAAGTTAACGGCGTGAGTGAAATGTGCCGGATGTATCACATCCGGCAATATCCATTAAAACTGATAGGTCATGCCAACCGCGACAATATCATCATTATTAATATTCAATTTGTTATCGCTATCCAGTTGGTTGATTTTATAATCTACAAACGCTGACATATTTTTGTTGAAATAATACGTAGCCCCGACATCGATATAATTGACCAGATCTTCATCACCGATACCTTCAATATCTTTCCCTTTCGATAAGACATAACCCAGCGATGGACGCAGACCAAAGTCAAACTGGTATTGAGCGACCGCTTCAAAGTTCTGTGTCTTATTGGCAAAGCCGCCAGTTATTGGCGTCATTTTGCGTGTTTCAGAATAAAAAGTTGCCAGATAAATATTATTGGCATCGTATTTCAGACCTGTAGCCCATGCTTCTGCACGCTTGCCTGTGCCACGGCTTTGCAGGTTCTGCTCGTTGGTGCGATCTGAGTTGGTATAGGCCCCACTAATGGCGAAATCGCTGCCGCCAAAGTCATATGTCAATGACGTGCCGAAGCCATCGCCGTTTTGCTTTTTAACGTCGCGGTTTTCGTTTTTCCCTTGATATTGCAGGGTTAAGTTCAGGCCATCGATAACGCCGAAGAAGTCGGTGTTCCGATACGTCGCCAGACCGCTGGCGCGTTTGGTCATAAAGTTGTCGGTCTGCGCCGAGGAGTCGCCACCAAATTCCGGGAACATATCGGTCCAGGCTTCCACGTCATACAACGCGCCCAGGTTACGACCATAATCGAAAGAACCCAAATCTTTATATTTCAACCCGGCAAAAGCGAGACGCGTTTTTTGCTGTGCAGTATCACTCTCTGCTTTATTACCGGCAAACTCTGCTTCCCAACGACCATAACCAGTCAGTTGATCGTTAATTTGTGTTTCGCCTTTAAAACCAAAACGGATATAACTCTGGTCGCCATCTTTACTGCCGTTATCACTCATATAATGCATGGCTTTAACTTTGCCATAGACATCCAGTTTATTACCGTCTTTGTTATATATTTCTGCGGCCTGTACGGATGCAGATGCCACAATGCCCATCACCACTAATGCCAGAGTGCTCTTTTTCATTTTCATTCCTGATTTTAATTAACGCGCGAATATTCAGCGGGAGAGTCCCGTTGAAAACAGGAAAGTTTTTAACCTGAGATTGTTAAAGATATATTACAGATTAATAATATTCTTAAAATGTGGTAATTTAGTAAATCTGTAATAAAAGCGTAAACAACTGCCGCTAGGCTTGCTGATCCCGCGCAACAAAACGCCATGCTTTGCTCGCAGATGGTTGGCAACCGACGACAGTCCTGCTAAAACGTTCGTTTGATATCATTTTTCCTAAAATTGAATGGCAGAGAATCATGAGTGACAGCCAGACGCTGGTGGTAAAACTCGGCACCAGTGTGCTAACAGGCGGATCGCGCCGTCTGAACCGTGCCCATATCGTTGAACTTGTTCGCCAGTGCGCGCAGTTACATGCCGCCGGGCATCGGATTGTTATTGTGACGTCGGGCGCGATCGCCGCCGGACGTGAGCACCTGGGTTACCCGGAACTGCCAGCGACTATCGCCTCGAAACAACTGCTGGCGGCGGTAGGGCAGAGTCGACTGATTCAACTGTGGGAACAGCTGTTTTCGATTTATGGCATTCACGTCGGGCAAATGCTGCTGACCCGTGCTGATATGGAAGACCGAGAACGCTTCCTGAACGCCCGCGACACCCTGCGTGCGTTGCTCGATAACAATATCGTTCCGGTAATCAATGAGAACGATGCTGTCGCTACGGCAGAGATTAAGGTCGGCGATAACGATAACCTTTCTGCGCTGGCGGCGATTCTGGCGGGTGCCGATAAACTGTTGCTGCTGACCGATCAAAAAGGTTTGTATACCGCTGACCCGCGCAGCAATCCGCAGGCAGAACTGATTAAAGATGTTTACGGCATTGATGACGCACTGCGCGCGATTGCCGGTGACAGCGTTTCAGGCCTCGGAACTGGCGGCATGAGTACCAAATTGCAGGCCGCTGACGTGGCTTGCCGTGCGGGTATCGACACCATTATTGCCGCGGGCAGCAAGCCGGGCGTTATTGGTGATGTGATGGAAGGCATTTCCGTCGGTACGCTGTTCCATGCCCAGGCGACTCCGCTTGAAAACCGTAAACGCTGGATTTTCGGTGCGCCGCCGGCGGGTGAAATCACGGTAGATGAAGGGGCAACTGCCGCCATTCTGGAACGCGGCAGCTCCCTGTTGCCGAAAGGCATTAAAAGCGTGACTGGCAATTTCTCGCGTGGTGAAGTCATCCGCATTTGCAACCTCGAAGGCCGCGATATCGCCCACGGCGTCAGTCGTTACAACAGCGATGCATTACGCCGTATTGCCGGACACCACTCGCAAGAAATTGATGCAATACTGGGATATGAATACGGCCCGGTTGCCGTTCACCGTGATGACATGATTACCCGTTAAGGAGCAGGCTGATGCTGGAACAAATGGGCATTGCCGCGAAGCAAGCCTCGTATAAATTAGCGCAACTCTCCAGCCGCGAAAAAAATCGCGTGCTGGAAAAAATCGCCGATGAACTGGAAGCACAAAGCGAAATCATCCTCAACGCTAACTCCCAGGATGTTGCTGACGCGCGAGCCAATGGCCTTAGCGAAGCGATGCTTGACCGTCTGGCACTGACGCCCGCACGGCTGAAAGGCATTGCCGACGATGTACGTCAGGTGTGCAACCTCGCCGATCCGGTGGGGCAGGTAATCGATGGCGGCGTACTGGACAGCGGCCTGCGTCTTGAGCGTCGTCGCGTACCGCTGGGGGTTATTGGCGTGATTTATGAAGCGCGCCCGAACGTGACGGTTGATGTCGCTTCGCTGTGCCTGAAAACCGGTAATGCGGTGATCCTGCGCGGTGGCAAAGAAACGTGTCGCACTAACGCTGCAACGGTGGCGGTGATTCAGGACGCCCTGAAATCCTGCGGCTTACCGGCGGGTGCCGTGCAGGCGATTGATAATCCTGACCGTGCGCTGGTCAGTGAAATGCTGCGTATGGATAAATACATCGACATGCTGATCCCGCGTGGTGGCGCTGGTTTGCATAAACTGTGCCGTGAACAGTCGACAATCCCGGTGATCACAGGTGGTATAGGCGTATGCCATATTTACGTTGATGAAAGTGTAGAGATCGCTGAAGCATTAAAAGTGATCGTCAACGCGAAAACTCAGCGTCCGAGCACATGTAATACGGTTGAAACGTTGCTGGTGAATAAAAACATCGCCGATAGCTTCCTGCCCGCATTAAGCAAACAAATGGCGGAAAGCGGCGTGACATTACACGCAGATGCAGCTGCACTGGCGCAGTTGCAGGCAGGCCCTGCGAAGGTGGTTGCTGTTAAAGCCGAAGAGTATGACGATGAGTTTCTGTCATTAGATTTGAACGTCAAAATCGTCAGCGATCTTGACGATGCCATCGCCCATATTCGTGAACACGGCACACAACACTCCGATGCGATCCTGACCCGCGATATGCGCAACGCCCAGCGTTTTGTTAACGAAGTGGATTCGTCCGCTGTTTACGTTAACGCCTCTACGCGTTTTACCGACGGCGGCCAGTTTGGTCTGGGTGCGGAAGTGGCGGTAAGCACACAAAAACTCCACGCGCGTGGCCCAATGGGGCTGGAAGCACTGACCACTTACAAGTGGATCGGCATTGGTGATTACACCATTCGTGCGTAAATAAAACCGGGTGATGCAAAAGTAGCCATTTGATTCACAAGGCCATTGACGCATCGCCCGGTTAGTTTTAACCTTGTCCACCGTGATTCACGTTCGTGAACATGTCCTTTCAGGGCCGATATAGCTCAGTTGGTAGAGCAGCGCATTCGTAATGCGAAGGTCGTAGGTTCGACTCCTATTATCGGCACCATTAAAATCAATAAGTTACACATCATTAGTACCTTCCTTATTTTTTGACTGGGACAAATTTGGGACCGATGGGTTCAGGATCGAGTCTATTTGCCGTGCGTGTTCGGTAAGGTGATTAGGTGCAAGGTGAGCATATCGACGAACCATTTCGATAGACTCCCAGCCTCCCATTTCCTGTAACACTGACAACGGGACTCCGGCTTGAACCAGCCAACTTGCCCAGGTGTGTCTCAAGTCGTGAAATCTGAAATCATCAATACCAGCCCGTCTCAGCGCTGCTTTCCAGGCTGTGTTTGCGTCATACCGCATCTTCCTGACTGTTGGCGCTTTCGTTCCGTCTGGTTTGGTACAGCTTTCCTTGTACACAAATACCCAACGGTGATGATTCCCGATTTGTTTTTTCAATACGCGACATGCAGTATCATTCAGCGCAACGCCAATTGCGCGGTTTGATTTACTCTCTTCCGGGTTTATCCATGCCACCCGGCGCTGCATATCTATTTGTTGCCATTCAAGGTTGATGATGTTCGAGCGTCTTAGGCCTGTTGCCAGTGCAAATTCAACAACAGACTTTAATGGCTCCGGACATTCATCAATCAGCCTTTGTGCTTCATGGGGCTCCAGCCAGCGGATCCGTTTATTCTTTGGTTGGGGCACTTTAATAATTGGTGCCTTATCCAGCATTTTCCATTCACGCTCTGCGGCTCTTAGTAGGGCCTTTATAAATGAAAGATGCGTAGCCTTCGTTGCAACGGACGCTGGTTTTGGCGTGTATTCTGGAACAGGTTTCCCTTTTTTTCTGCATGCTTCTGCCCTGAGTTTCCAGTTTTCCTCATGACGCCGGTTCGTCATTTTCTGCATTGCTGAATAAATTTTTGATTCAGTAATGTCTCTTAGTTGCATTCCTGCGAAATGTTGAAGCCAGAATCCGATCCGGCTTTTGTCATCGTCCAGTGATTTTTTATGTGCTTTCTCTTCAAGCCACCTGACACACGCTTCCTCGAACGTTATATCAGGTATTTCACCAAGTTTGCTGACCCGCCATGCTTCAGCCTTTAGCTTGTCATGGAGTTCTGTCGCCTGCCTTTTGTCCTTTGTTCCAAGAGACTGTTTAAATCTTTTACCGTTCGGCAATGTGAAACTGGCGTACCATATTTCACCTCTGCGGAAGAGTGACATTTTCTTTCCTCTGTTATGCCATCACCCGCGCTCACCTGGACAGTATGCAGCGGAGACTGAAGAGCCGCAATGCAGGCTTGTCGTGTTGTGAGGTAAGGAGATTTATTCTTAGTGGGATCTTTGCGTGTTGCCTGAAGACGCCCTGTGCGTATCCAGTTAATGGCAGTCGGTCTGGATATCTTGAGAAAATGACAGGCCTCATCGAGTGTGAGGCTGTATGGCTCCATTATTTCACCTCTTGCTGTGACATTGTTGAAAAATGGATACCAGCTCGTTGCTGCCAGACGATCCAACCGAGAGTCATATCCCATGCCATGTATTCGTTATCGCCGTTTTTTGCTCTCCGACGATCTACTAAGTCACCGAAACGCTTTTCCATGAATAATTCATAAGCTTCGCGTTCATCTGGTTCTACTTCCAGAGATAGGAGTGCGATTTCATAAGCACGGCGCTCAATATCGTCTCGCACGTCAAGGCTGCTGATACGCTCTTTAATTTCTTTAATCAGTTCTTTGTCGGTAAAAGTGGTCATTATGCTCCAGCCTCCGGTGCTTTTGGCATTACTGCCCAGTGAGTGATATTGACGTTTTCAAGGTCCCCGACCTGAAATGTCCACTGCCATTCTCCGGTTTCTTTTTGTCCCCAGGTGTACCAGAGAGAACGCCAGCCAATTAGCCAGCCTTCTCCGTTAGCATCGAATAACAAAACACTTTCATTTGCTGGTGGCAGTTCAGTTGACACTGGTATTACTTTGTTTTCCTGTGCTGCACATTTAGCTTCAAGCGCATCGAATTTACGCACTAGGTATTCAGCATCTGTTTCATTTACTTTCAGATCTCGCGGTACACATCTCCCACGAAGAAACCCTTCCATTTCGAAAACATTCATGCGCATTTGCGTAACTCCGATAACTCGTTAAAGCGTTCCATAAACATCCCGTAGGCATGGCCCGGAGCCAGTGGAATCACGTTGAACATCTCTGTTGCCGGGATACCTTCCAGTACAGGCCAGAAAGAGCCATCATCAAGCCTGAGATCGCGGCGTTCGGTTGCCAGCATGATGAGATCGGCATATTTCACGGGCGTACTCATAACTGGGGGTAACCCGTATTTCTCACGGATTACGGCGTCTATTTTTTCTTCCATTTGTTTATAGTCAGGAAGAAGGCGTTTCAGTGGTGCGGGAATGTCCTGGCAATACGCTTCTGTTGCATCATGCATTAACGCTTCAAAAGCAAATTCCTGCGGCACCAGCTGGCTGCAAAGAACCGCATGTTGGGCGACGCTGTAGAAGTGCGAAAGATGACCGGCAAAGCGACAGATATTTGAAAGGGAAACCGCGATATCGTTAATATCGATGTCGTCTTTATTTATCCTGTCATAATAAAAATGCTTCCCGGAAAAAGTTTTAATAAATGACATTTTGTTCTCCACGTATATGCGCTGCACCGCGCTGAATTCTGGTAAAAAGAATCCCTCACCATCCGGCGATTATTGAGTAAATTACGTTTCCATAAATGCCCCCGCAGGGGCATTTGCAGTAATGAAATCAGGCGGTGAAAGTACCAATAAAGGTTTCTACTTTGCTGTCCTTGAATTTCTCAACAAGCAGATCACGAAATTCGTTAGCCATTTCTTCCTGCACCGCCTCCAGCTGAATAATGCGTAGAACCAGTACAGGACGATCGCCAGTGATAATACTGAGGCGTAATTTAAACGGACGTTCTTTCAGACCTTCAAACGGAACGCATTTAAATTCAAATGCCACTGGCATAATGTCTTTGGTCTTCGCTTCGACAGACTCCATCAGGGAGCGTTTGCCGCTGAAGTCATTATCTTCAAAATCAGCGGTCTGGTTTGCTTCAATCGTGATTTTACGGACAGCCGCAGCCGCTTTTGTTGCCTGAATAGCGTCACCATTAGCATCAAAGCCCACAAGATAGTCGGCCCAGTCTTCAATCCATTCTGCCAGTGACTTCTGGGAGTTACGCTCGCCGTTAACAGACAACAGAGCAGAGAACGGTGCTGTCTTTTTCAGTTTGAGTGTGGCGGTGTTATCTGCGTGACCTGGTTCATCAATAGTACCCAGGTTAAGCACACTGACGGCACGCATATTATCAGCATCGATAAAGCAGCGGGTGCCTTCATCTGCAAGATCTTTAGAATAACGGGTAAAGTCATCGATGCTGGCAGTGGAAAGCGCACCACGGAAACGGAAGCGATTTAAATTAAATTTTTCCAGATCATGAATGCGGAAATTCTCAGGCAATGCCACAGCATCGGCACCAATCTTACTGATAATTTCATTAACACCCTGAGCAGAAATAAGGGCATGGATTTGATTAATTGCGGTTGCGTCTAAGTTCTGAGACATAATAAGTCCTCACTATATAAAGATATTCAGTGATGAGATAAATAATCAGTTAATTAAAAACGATATTAACGACCTGCTGCGCGGAGTTTTCCGTCAGGTTCACCGGCAAGAGTCAGTAACTGTCCCTGGTCTTCCTGCAGAATAGTCAGGCGACCACCGCGATTGACATACATCGGCGTTTCGGTGGTGTCTTCTTCGGAAATTTTCCCGCGGTTAGTCGGGCGAACATATGAGAGTTTGTGTTTGATTTTCACTCGGTTCTCATCAAACGGTTCGATTTCCAGGTTGAGCGAGACCTTACCTTTGGTTTTCGTGTTCATCACACCGGAAGCGACTTCACTGAGAACTGCGCCGATTTTGGTTTCAAATACGCCGCCGTCCAGCTCCCCGATAAATGCCTGCACATCAGTACTGCGTTCGCTAGCCATTTTGCTGCTCCTCATCATATCGACCCTGCAAGGTCGGTTAGTTTCTCCACAAAACAGAGAAGAACACCTGCGGTGACTGCCGCCCGGATGGATTGGGTTATGAGCCCGTCGTCCGGTGATGCTCTTCTCTGTTTTGTAAAAAGGACGGTACCAGCCGGAAGCAAGGGTACAAGCTGGTACCGCCAAGACTACACACAGCATAAAGTTGTGGTGCCGGGTGCCTCCCGGTGCCTGGCGAAGGTTGCACACCAGGCGGGTGGGTATCCACAGAAGGTCGACTGTCAGCCTCAACCTTAACCCGCGTGCGCTGAGCCGCATTCACCACAACGCTAAGGATTCTCTCTGGTTGAAAATACTTAGCTGTTATGTGCCTGCTTTTAGCCACATCAGGCGAGGTGGACCTAGTTATTCCCCAACAACAAGGATTCGGTTAATCTGGTTATCCCCAACAACGCAAAAGGAAAAGAAATGTCCGGTAATATCTATACGCTGTACAAATCCCACTGTGAAAATGTTGGAAAGTATCGGGGCATTGAAATCAGTGGGGTAGTGTCATCAGTCGAAATAAGCAAAGTTGAATCAAGGGCAACATTACTTACTCTTTTGGACCTTGTCTTACATGAGCACCGGAAGAAATTCGGCACTCCCTATAATCAGTTGAATGGGAAAAAGGCTCTGGTTCACCTTATTCTGATGAAGCATCACTGGATGCCAAAACAGATTAATGAGATGAAATTTGATGAACTTCTTCTTTCAATTCAGGATGAACTCACACTTGATAAAATAAGCGTAACCGCCCAGAAATTTTTAGATTATCGAGACTGGAGATCACAAATTCATCACTTTGATGATTTTGACGAAAATGAATGGGATCCTAATTTGTCTGCACAATATCTAAAGTAACATCCTGTGATAAAACCGTGATTTCCTGATCCAGTTTTTTTAAGGAGTCTATTGTTTCCTGTCGATAAGACAGCACTTCACGAAGCTGGTTTATAGCTGCCAGCTTCTTTGTCATCCACTCATAAATTTCCTCATCTGTGTAGCCAGGCGCGACGATTTTGGGTTCTGTTTTGTGCATTTCACATCTCCTCAAGTTATCAGTTACTTGTTGATGGGGACCAGATTGTTAAAGAGCTAAGCGTCCTGTAGGGCGCTTTTTTGTTGCTAACGAATCATCCTGGACTTCATATGCCCCAGAGTCATTCGTTGGGAGCCGGAAACACAACGGGTTATCTACCTCCGCGAAGGCTATGAGCATGAGTGCTTCAGCCCGCTCGAACAGTTTCGTCGTAAATTCAGGGAAATAGAGGTCGGTCATGAGCACTAAATTAACCGGCTATGTATGGGATGGTTGCGCTGCATCAGGCATGAAATTATCCAGCGTGGCAATTATGGCCCGCCTGGCTGATTTCAGTAATGACGAAGGTGTGTGCTGGCCATCAATTGAAACCATTGCCCGCCAGATTGGCGCGGGGATGAGTACCGTCAGAACGGCTATCGCACGGCTGGAAGCAGAAGGCTGGTTAACGCGTAAGGCGCGTCGCCAGGGTAACCGCAATGCGTCGAATGTTTATCAGCTTAACGTTGCGAAGCTTCAGGCAGCGGCATTTTCTCAACTGTCAGATTCTGACCCGTCAAAATCTGACGCATCAAAATCTGACCCGTCAAAATTTGATGCGTCGAAATCTGGCAAAAAAGCGGGTTTTCACCCGTCAGAATCTGGCGGGGATCCGTCAGTAAAATCAAAACATGATCCGTCAGATAAAAAAACTTCTCGTCCGGACGCTTCGCAACCGGACACGCAGACGGATGAACAGGATTTTTTAACTCGCCATCCTGATGCGGTTGTATTCAGCCCTAAAAAGCGCCAGTGGGGAACGCAGGATGATTTGACCTGCGCACAGTGGCTCTGGAAAAAAATCATCGCCCTGTACGAGCAGGCCGCCGAATGTGACGGCGAGGTGGTTCGTCCCAAAGAACCGAACTGGACAGCCTGGGCAAACGAAATTCGCCTGATGTGTGTGCAGGATGGTCGTACTCACAAACAAATCTGCGAGATGTACAGCCGCGTCAGCCGCGATCCGTTCTGGTGCCGTAACGTGCTCAGTCCGTCGAAGCTGCGGGAAAAATGGGATGAGCTTTCCCTGCGCTTATCGCCGTCCGTAAGCACGTACACCGAAAAACGCGAAGACCCGTACTTCAAATCCAGTTACGACAACGTGGACTAACCGCTGGTTCAGCGTGATGGCGGGGCCGTCTGTGCGCGTGAATGAATGGTTCAGCGCGTATGCGATGGCGGGTGTGGCTTACAGCCGTGTGTCGACTTTCTCCGGGGATTATCTGCAGGTGACCGACGACAAGGGGAAAACGCACGATGTGCTGACCGGAAGTGATGACGGTCGCCACAGCAACACGTCTCTGGCGTGGGGGGCTGGCGTGCAGTTTAACCCGACCGAATCCGTGGCCGTTGATGTCGCTTATGAAGGCTCCGGCAGCGGTGACTGGCGTACCAACAGTTTCATCGTTGGTATCGGTTATAAATTCTGATTAGCCAGGTAACACAGTGTTATGACAGCCCGCCGGTTCAGGCGGGCTTTTTTGTGGGGGGAATATGGCAGTACGGATTTCAGGTGTACTGAAAGATGGCGCAGGTAAGCCGATACAAAACTGCACCATTCAGCTAAAGGCCAGGCGCAACAGCACCACGGTGGTGGTGAACACAGTGGCCTCAGAGAACCCGGATGAAGCCGGGCGTTACAGCATGGACGTTGAGTACGGTCAGTATAGCGTTATTCTGTTGGTGGAGGGATTCCCGCCGTCACATGCCGGAATTATCACCGTGTATGAAGATTCCCGACCCGGTACGCTGAATGATTTTCTCGGTGCCATGACGGAGGATGATGCCCGTCCTGAGGCACTGCGCCGTTTTGAACTGATGGTGGAAGAGGTGGCGCGTAACGCGTCCGCGGTGGCACAGAACACGGCAGCCGCGAAGAAGTCAGCCAGCGATGCCAGCACATCAGCCCGTGAGGCAGCAACCCATGCGACTGATGCTGCAGGCTCAGCACGCGCAGCCAGCACGTCAGCCGGACAGGCCGCGTCGTCGGCTCAGTCAGCATCTTCCAGCGCAGGAACGGCATCAACAAAGGCCAGTGAAGCAGCGAAAAGTGCTGCTGCTGCAGAGTCCTTAAAAAGCGCGGCAGCTACCAGTGCCAGTGCCGCGAAAACGTCAGAAACGAATGCTGCAGCGTCACAAAAATCTGCAGCCACTTCTGCATCCACCGCGACCACGAAAGCGTCAGAAGCTGCCACCTCAGCCCGGGATGCGTCGGCTTCAAAAGTGGCGGCAAAATCATCAGAAACGAGCGCAGCCTCGAGCGCCGGCATTGCAGCTTCCTCGGCAACGGCAGCAGGAAATTCCGCGAAGGCCGCAAAAACGTCTGAGACGAATGCGGATAACAGCGCACAGGCGGCAGCAGACTCACAAACTGCATCGGCAAATTCCGCGACAGCAGCCAAAAAATCAGAAACCAACGCGAAAAATAGTGAGTCAGCAGCAAAGGTCAGCGAAACCAACGCTAAAGCGTCAGAGAACAAGGCGAAAGAATATCTCGACAAGGTCGGGGGACTCGTCAGCCCGATGACGCAATACGATTGGCCCGTTGTTACTGGTAATGAGTCTTTTTACATAAAGATCGCGAAACTTTCCGATCCCGGAAGCAACAATTGCCATGTAACGCTAATGGTTACTAACGGCGGTGACTACGGCTCCCCTTACGGAAACATTGACTTTATCGAGATCTCGGCGCGCGGTCTGCCTTCTTCGCTTACTGCTGATAATGTATCTCGTTACCTGAGTATACGCCGTTTAGGGCCAACCGGGCTAATCAATAGCATGCAAATGCGTTACGGCCTGGTTAAAGATGATGGCTTTATTGAGGTTTGGGCCTTCCAGCGTGCATTTATCAACGGCGCAAAGGTTGCGGTACTGGCGCAGACGGCACGCACGGAATTATACATTCCAGACGGATTTGTTAAGCAAACCGCCGCGCCTTCTGGATATGTTGAAAGCCCCGTTGTAAGGATTTACGACCAGTTAAACAAGCCGACTAAAGCAGATTTGGGTCTTTCTAATGCTATGCTTACAGGCGCTTTCGGTCTTGGCGGTAGCGGGATATCAACAAACGGCAAGATGAGCGATGTAGAGATCTTAAAAGCTCTGCGTGACAAAGGTGGTCATTTCTGGCGCGGTGATAGGCCGACCGGAAGCACGGCGACCATTTATAGCCACGGTTCTGGTATATTCTCGCGGTGCGGCGATACGTGGTCAGCGATCAATATCGACTACTCAACCGCGAAGATTAAGATCTATGCCGGCAACGATGCCCGGCTTAACAACGGGACTTTTAGCATCAATGAGCTATACGGCTCGGCAAACAAGCCGTCGAAATCGGATGTTGGACTTGGCAACGTAACGAACGATGCGCAGGTGAAAAAATCCGGCGATGTTATGTCTGGTGATCTTGATATATTGAAAGAAACGCCATCTATCAGGCTAAAATCAGCAAAAGGAACCGCTCATCTGTGGTTCATGAACAACGACGGAAGCGAGCGCGGCGTTGTTTGGTCGCCTGAAAACAACGAATCACTTGGCGAAATCCACATCAGGGCGAAAAACACAAAAGGTGAATCAAGTGGTGATTTTATTGTTCGCCACGACGGGAGGGTTGAGGCCCGCAATCTAAAAATAACTTACAAAATCAGCGCAGCCACCGCAGAATTTGCAAACACAAGCACCAGTTCCGATAACACTACGGTAAGCATCAAAGGATCTCAGCATACGCCTTTGGTTTTAACGAGCAACAACACAATTAAAAACTTGTCCATTGGGTTTAAGGTTGATGATGTTGATCAAAAATACCTAGGTATAGCTGGTGACGGTGATTTGTATTTTGGTAGTTATTCTGACCACACAAAAAACAGCAAAGTAATCACACAAGCAAAACTCGATAGCGGGGTGACGGTAGGCGGTAAAACAACCTTTTCTGACCTTGCCACATTTAACGCAGGTATGGCGGGATCTATCGAGCCGGAAACCATTGACAACAAGACTATTGATTTAAACGACTTGATCATTGCTAATACAGTGGCTGGATCTGTTAAATACTATCAATGCAAAACTGTCGCAGGTGGTGCATATATTACCAATAAGCCTGACGGCGTAAGCGGTAACTTTTTGCTACGTGTAGAATCTACTCGTAAAACTACGGGTTCAGATTATGCGATCATGCAAACGCTGATTGGCAGCGACACAAAACGCATATATGTTCGCTTTGTTGTCAATGGAAGTTGGACGGAGTGGAGTCAGGTAGTTGTTTCAGGATGGAATCAGGATGTAACCGTCAGGTCGTTAACCTCGACGACTCCATCAAAATTAGGCGGCGGGCGTGTTGATGTGCTGGGGAGTACGTCAGATTACAGTAGTATGAATTGTGCTGTGCGCGGTGTTGATAGCACTGGAACCAATTCGGCGTGGTCAGTAGGTACATCGAAAAACACGGGAAAAATGTTGTGCCTTAAAAACCACAGAAGCAGCGCTCAAGTGCTGTTAAATGGCGATGATGGCGCGGTGCAACTACTAAGCGGTACTGTCAACGGTGCTACAGCACAGGCGCTAACCATCAACAAAGATGAGGTTAACTCAACTGCCGATTTAGTAATTAGAAAACAAACAGGGACTGGCAATCGTTTTGCTTTACTTAATTCAGGTAATTCAGAACTACCAGTTGGTATCAGGGTGTGGGGTTCCAGTACTCGACAAAACGTTTTTGAGGTTGGCACGTCTGCTGCGTATCTGTTTTATGCGCAAAAAACGTCAGCAGGCCAGTTGTTTGATGTAAATGGCGCTATTAATTGCACAACGCTGAATCAGTCATCAGACCGCGACCTTAAAGACGATATTCTCGTTATCAGCGACGCGACGAAAGCAATCCGTAAAATGAACGGATACACCTACACGCTCAGGGAAAACGGGATGCCTTATGCTGGCGTTATTGCACAGGAAGTAATGGAGGCGATACCAGAAGCTGTGGGATCGTTTACTCATTACGGTGAAGAGTTGCAGGGACCAACGGTTGACGGCAATGAATTACGTGAAGAAACACGTTATCTGAATGTTGACTACGCCGCCGTGACGGGCTTACTTGTTCAGTTCGCCCGTGAAACAGATGATCGCGTTACCGCGCTGGAAGAGGAAAACACAACGCTACGTGAAAATCTGGCAACAGCAGACACCCGGATCAGCACTCTGGAAAATCAGGTAAGCGAACTGGTTGCACTTGTCCGGCAGTTAACAGGAAGCGAACATTGATATCCTTCAAGCTCTGAAGGAGGCTGTTCCCGGTACGTTCAGACTGTTGTTGAGCTGGAAATCGCAACGGAGGAAGAGAAAGCGTTACTGGCCGCATGGAAAAAGTATCGGGTGTTGCTGAACCGTGTTGATACATCAACTGCACCTGATATTGAGTGGCCAGAAGAACCAGACACCGTGTAAGCAAAAAAGAAAAACCGCAGACACGACGTATGCATGACGTGCTGCGGTTTATGCTTATCACTTAAAGACTCAAAAATTAGGTGAGTAACGGACCGGGGACATAGCTCCTTTTTTTCTTAATTCATCTGGTATTTTTTTTCCAAGATAAAGATTTGCTATTTCAGGTGGGGCTTCTCGACCTTCAAAACCATAGCGCGAACTTTGTGTTGCCTCAAAGTCAGGATCCTCGTCCCAGTATTTCAACGAAGGGAAATTTTCACGTGTTGATTTGAGCCATTTATCAGCAATGAAAACCCCTCGAACGATCCCCCTTACAGTAGCAAGAATGATTTCTGCTTGGCTGGCGCGAGAGACATTAATGCGCCAGCTAAATCGAACCGCATCATAAAGCTCTGAATCCTTTGCACTTCTGTTAACGGATATCATTAATGCTTTATGATGAAATGTTATGGTTTCGGGCTGATATGTTGCTATCAACTCTTTGACATGCGCGGCGCCGAATTCATTGCTGCCAGCACCATTCATGATATTCGTTAACCCAGGGTAGGCATCAATAAGTGCTGCTTCAACTTCGTACGCCGTCTTTTCATCAGTCATTCCGTGTCGATGGATGACATGGATAACTTCAAGTCCTGCTAACCTTATTTCTCTAATTTGCTTTAGCTTGTTGCTCAGTAACTCGTCATCATCAGTCGCTGCCACTTCACCGCGCATATGGGCAAATACGCGGTTACCTTTGCCTTTCCCTACATAGAAGGTGCTTCCGTCCCTCGGATCAATCAATCGGTATACATACCAGCCAAGGTGTTCAATTACTCCAGAAGGAAACTCAGTAATATCCATTTTGCAATATCTATGAAGAATTATTTGTGAGACGTATATTAATGATCATTGCAAGGGCTCACAACCAGTAGTGTTGAGAAAACCATCGGAGAAATGAGGCTAAGCCTTTGAATTTACATAGTACAAAAAAGATACTTTTCCTCATAATGTGAGCTAATTTTATGTTTCGTTTGATGATTGGACCGGTCTCGAAAACCGTAGACACATAGTATGCGTTAATTTATGAACAAACTACTTGTCTGCTGTTTTTCTGTCATTAGTCGTATATAGAATGATTCTCTATGCCTAACAAAGCATCACCAGTGCTAGATTACGTTGTAGTTACTGTTTAAATATCCAGATAAAACATTTCCTTCTGGGTTGAATGAGTGATAAAGTTTCACCCATTAGACCCCTTGGAGGAATTATGTCTGAATTTGAAGTGTTGGCACAGCATCTGCTGAAGGAAGCCGAGGCGGAAGAAAAGCTGCGACAGGAAAATGATAAAAAGCTTATCGAGAAAGTGCTGGAAATCTATGATCAGAAGTATGTGGCTGAATTACTGAGAAAAGTCGGAAAAAATGAGTGGAGCCGTGAAACCATTAACCGCTGGATTAATGGCAAGTGTTTACCAAAATCGTTGACTTCAGTAGAAGAGTCTCTTCTGCGTAAGATGCTACCAGAACCACCTGCAAACCATCCGGAATATGCTTTCCGCTTCATTGACTTATTTGCTGGAATTGGAGGGATACGGAAAGGTTTTGAGGCCATTGGAGGCCAGTGTGTTTTTACCAGTGAATGGAATAAAGATGCTGTGCGTACATACAAGGCCAACTGGTTTAACGATGAACAGGTGCATAAATTCAATCTCGATATTCGGGAAGTCACGCTGAGTGATAAAACCGATGTATTGGAAACGGATGCTTATGCATATATTGATGAGCATGTGCCGGATCATGATGTGCTTCTTGCGGGGTTCCCGTGCCAGCCATTTAGCCTTGCTGGTGTTAGTAAGAAAAACTCACTTGGTCGTGCGCATGGTTTTGAATGTGAAGCACAAGGAACACTTTTTTTTGACGTGGCACGTATTATACGAGCAAAAAAACCGGCAATTTTTGTGCTGGAAAATGTCAAAAATCTGAAGAGCCATGATAAGGGTAAAACTTTCAAAGTCATTATGGAGACCCTTGACGAGCTGGGCTACGAAGTTGCCGATGCTGCAGAAATGGGAAAAAACGATCCAAAGATTATCGATGGGAAGCATTTTTTGCCTCAGCATCGTGAACGCATTGTTCTGGTCGGATTTAGACGAGATCTGAATATTCACAAGGGGTTTACCTTGCGTGATATCAGTCGTTTTTATCCGGAACACCGCCCATCATTTGGTGAATTGCTGGAGCCTGTAGTCGACAGTAAATATATACTTACGCCAAAACTATGGGAGTACCTTTATAACTACGCCAAAAAGCATGCAGCCAAGGGGAATGGTTTTGGCTTTGGGTTGGTCAATCCTGAGAATAAGGAAAGCATTGCACGCACACTTTCTGCCAGATATCACAAAGACGGATCAGAAATTCTTATTGATCGTGGTTGGGATATGGCAACGGGAGAGGCTGACTTTATGAATGAGAGTAATCAGGCTCGTCGACCACGCAGGCTGACTCCCCGAGAGTGCGCACGCCTTATGGGATTTGAAAAACCTGGAGGGAAACCATTCCGTATTCCGGTTTCAGATACTCAGTCATATCGGCAGTTCGGTAACTCAGTTGTGGTGCCAGTATTTGAAGCTGTTGCCAGACTTCTGGAACCCTATATCCTCAAAGCTGTTTCTGCTGATGCTGGTAAGACTGGGCAGCCTTGAGAACATCTCCCGGCCTTTTAAGCCGGGAGTCAGCCTATGATAGTTCAGCGTAAAGCTCTATCAGCTCAGTAATGAATGCTCCGAGCGTTATTAATTCTTCTCTAACTGCTTCTGGGTATTTTTTATGTAAAGTTGATGGTACAACGAGTCTGACACCCGCATCTTTCATTTCTCGGTATTGTGCTGAAGAAACACCTTCTTGCAGTGTAAATAAATGTACCTGATGGATTTTATCTGCTTCATTCAGTATCTGACGCCAGCGATCTTTGCAGGTGGTCTTTACTGCCAGCATACGTAAGTTTTCTACAGGAAATTCAACGTTATGATATGCCTCTGCTGAAGGAAACAGGAAATCTGGTTTTTTATTACCTTCAGTAACTGCCTGAGTGGAGAAATGCCGTAGTCCGTGCTCGATAAAAAGCTTCTCTAGGTGAAGTTCAAGTGATTTGCCTGCCCTTGATTTACGTCGATTACTGACAGAGTTGGCTAATGCAATAAACTCATCTACAGAATCGAATCCTTTCTTAATAATATCAAGAACATGTAATTCCTCGACGAGTAGAAAAATATCATACTCGACACGCCGACGGTCAATCAGTTGCTCATCTGGATCCTTGGAGTTTTTAGCATAATGGCCAGCAGCATATTGAATAATTTCGTTTCCAGAAGGAAAACGCTTCTTCCAGTCTTCAGGAATAACATATTTATGATTTACTGGAGTTTGCTGAAGAGACAATCCGCCCAAAATTTGTCCGGCAGGGCCGGAAATTAGGGTTCCAGGTATGATTTCGCCAATAGCAGACTCGATGATATCCTCTTCATCGGGATTGACGCAGACCCATATATCTACCTCGGAACAGTCAGTGTTCTGTTCGTTTAACCTGAAAGCAAGAATTGTGAGGGCTCCTGTATTTTCAGGGTTCTGTAATGGACTTCCTCTCCCCCAGCGCGTAATTCTTTTTTCGTTTCGGGTCTTACCAAAATAACGGTTGTTGTAATAAATTGCGCGTGCTTGGGTATCAGGGCAATCATGGGATGATACATGCGCAGTAAGGAAGACTGAAGGGTTCAGTTCGCGAGTATGATTGATAGATGGAAAAAGCTTTTCAACGATATTTGAGGGGATATAAAGTCCGACCTGATGGCCACCTGTTGCGCCTGTGTCGTTTGCAGAAAGGCGTTTGATGTAGATAAAGTAATTCCCGCTTGCGATATCAAGCAGCCAGTTATGAAAAACCGACATATACATCCCTTTGTTAACATACAGTCAGGGTTAACATTTTTCCATAGTTATAGATAAGCGGCTAGGAACTTAAGGGAAAAACAAAAAGCCCGCATAAGCGGGCTTTTGTGTCACTCGAGAGCCGCGGCTCCTTTGCGTATCCTTTTTTGTCTCCTCACCGTCTGGTCGGTGTCCTGCTGAGACTGCTAACTTCCTGTTTTTGTTGGTGTTGTCCTTACACCGTCCAATCATGATTGGTGGAGCTGGCGGGAGTTGAAACCGCAGCCACGTCGTATGCAAGAACGTGCTGCGGTTGGCTGGTGAACTTCCGATAGTGCGAGTATTGAATGATTTCCAACTGTTATCGATTTTGCGTATTTTTTGCATGAGAGGATTTTTACCTCCTCCCGCCGATCCTCCATGGCTTTACGCCTGTGTCTCTGGTCTGCTCTGTGCCAATTGCAGACGTTGTTGCACTGCAAAAATATCTTGTCCGGATCAAGGTATCGCCACCACTTGTTAGGTGGATTAATCCGTATTTATAACAAATACAATTCCCGGCTGTACCTATAAGCTGTTGTCAGTTATACAAAAGCGATGTAGTGTTCCACACATTAAATTTACAAACGTGGAAAAGTCCGTGTTTAGATACAGATTTTTCCGCTGAATAACCGCATATTTCCAAAGGTTTATCATGAGTAAGTGGCTATTAGACAGGCTATTTGAAGCCGGTGATCAGGCAGAGCCCCGGTTTGCGTTTCAGGGGACTGTAAATTGGATGAGGGCCCTTGCCGAAGTCGTTAACGGTGGCGCTTGTGCCGATGATAAACTAAATGATTTATATGCTCGGGTACAACGTAGACCTGTCAATCGTGAAGCTGATACGCTTGTGTTTGAGAACACAATGATGGCCTTACATAATCTGTCATCTTTGAAAAGTATGAATAAAGATGTCGAAGATAAATATGACATATGTCGTTCAGCTATTATTTCTTGGTATTACAGTATCTATTTTTCCGCTAGCGCGATGGTTGCAGCATCTTCTGGTTCTATTCAAGAGACACATACAGCCACAGCAAAAGTTTGGCAGTCAGATATCGCGGAAAAAGAACTTATCCCATATCCATTTAATCTTCTTCTAACTAGTTTAGTTTCAAACACTGCTGATGCCGAGATTGCTGCATATAGAGGTGCTAACCGTTTCGACCTGAATAATAGAGCTTATGATAATGAAACTGCTCATGGTGCACTGGTTTCCTATCTAAAGGGGACTCATGGCTACAAAAAGTGGGAAACAGAAGAGAGGGTGAGAACTTCTCGTGATTTCAAAGCTCTTGGTGTTGACAACTTTCGCACGAAAGCTGCTCGCGAAGTTCGCGATCACGCACTAGAAAAAGGACAAGTTAATTTCCTTATTCAGGCATTTAGATACCGTGGTAAAGCGAACTATCGTGACTCTATATTTTTATCCTACGGTGACAACAACGAAGCTATTATAGAAGAATTTATCCAAGATTTGTATGATGTCGCTATTGGCTTCATTAGGGCTACTTCGCATTATTGCAGTCGAAGAGTCGAGAGAGGTACGTGGGCTGAGTTTGTCGAGGATATTTCTGATAACTCAAGGTTGTCTATTGACTCTGTCGTGCTTGAAATATAACAAACAATTTAAGAATGGCTCAGCACGCTTGGCATTTTCAGTTTGGTTCAAATTTAGTGATTAAGGTATTCAAATTGAGTATGGTGAATACGTGCTTCACACTTTAATTGGGCGTTAATGCCCGCTTTTCGCTCATAACAGACATAAACTTCAGTTATGGCATAAAGGTATGCATGCTGGGTGGGGAAAGTATGAAGGAAAAGAAGACTGCTGCGCCGTTTGTCGTCACGTTTATCTTCATTGGCTATGCAAGTCGTAATACAAGGTGGGACAAAACTGAGACACATAAGGCCTCGCAATGGCTTGCAAGGCTTTACATGTTTTGATGTGGTGGGACGTGTGAGCGCAGTGTTGATGGGGTAATGCTTTGAATTAGAAGCGGATTCTTATAATTCGTAATGCGAAGGTCGTAGGTTCGACTCCTATTATCGGCACCATTTAAATCAATAAGTTAGATAAGTGTGTGCCTAGATTTTCTTGCAGCTTGTCATTTGGGTACACACAGGGGACACAAAGCACAAAAGTGTGTACATTTGGTTTTGGTGTCCTCGTGTTTACTTCTTACCGTTGATATAAATTCACTTTCTTGTTGACAAAAATTGTAAGCATGTCGAATGGCAATGTAGACATCGCTATTAGTTGTTTGGCAAGGTATTTATTGAGTGTAAACATAAAAACTTTATCAATATATGCTCAGACTGATGAGGTCAGTATTGATACTAATGTTTTCAAATTTTAGGCCATAAAATAGCTGTCATTCCAATGTCTTACTCTCCTGCTACTGTAGCCCGCCGTTTTTCGATACTGGATGGAGTAACTATTCAGGGCGTGCTTTACCAGATCATCTGGGATCCAGAGACTCCGTTCGCTGCGGTAATCGAAGCTGCACCTTCTGTTATTGATGGTGATATTCGCCATAAGGTTGTTGCCACTCTGGAGCTTCAGCGTCGTTCACAGCTTGAAGGGGTGTTTGTCCGGAAATTCTGGGAAGAACAGGACGTTGCTCAGATTGAAGGGATTGTTGTCGATGGCGCTGTACGTGATGTTGGCCTTGCTACGTTTGTTTATGAAACAATAGCCACAAAAGCAGGCGTTATACTATTAAGTGATAACGAGCAATATGAAGGAGGTAAAGCCCTCTGGCAGCATATAGCGCGTCGTTCAACGAATCTTAAGGTGTTTATCTTAGATACAGATTCCGCACGGTATTATCCGTTTGATGGTGATCGGATCTGCTATGATGGGGAAAGTATTCCTGAATCAGAAATCTGGAGTGAACATCCTGATCGAAACAAACACGGTGTTGTTCTTGTGGCCGAATCTGTTAATGGAAAAGCCGCATAATTTGCCGATTGTCTCGTGTCCCTGGAACTCCGGTATACCGAGGCATAACGAACAGGGGATAACCGGGCTGTTATCCCCTCAGGGAGTTACTGTCCGGTCAGGCATTTGCCCCATAAAGGTCGAATCACATCTCTATCTTCACTGTAGGGAAATCTTTTATTTTTTTTCTTCTGTTCCAACAGGAATACGTCGATTTCGTTATTGATAATCTCCTTAACAGTGCGGCGATAACGGTTTAGCGACGTATCACTTATATTTGTCTTTGACAGGCGTAAACTGGTATCGGCTTTGATGTCTTCATTTATGCCATCTTTAACTTTTCGTTTTGGCCTATCCGGAATACCTTCATGCAGATCATAGGCTTTCAGCCCTACAAGTCGTACGGCAACGTCAATCTTCTCTGTTCGTTTTTGTTTATGACTTTCTAACAAAACTTTATTTTTTTTCATACCATTTTTGAAATGTTTCCAGCCGCTTCTCATTATCTTTACTGAGCTCCAGAAGAGAATAAAATTCAATATTATCTGTTATATTAATTTCACTCTCTGATGCCGGAGGTTTTATTCCTGGAAACTCTGTCTCATTCTGGGATGATTTCTTGTATTTCTCCTGCAGACAATGACAAAGATAAATTACTGCATCCTGAAGGGTATTAGTGTGAATCAACCTCAGAAGTTCATCACGTTGTATGGTTATCTGGCAATAATCCTTTTCCCATGCAGTTGTATGCCCGGTTTCTGTATCTTTATCCGGAGTAACTGTTGCGAATTTCCATGTATATCGGATAAAATCTGTTGGTTTAAAATACGCCATGGTTTTGTTGAACCAACTAATGATTTCATTGGCATAAAGACGGACATATTCATCGTATATTGACTTAATTTCATACCAGTTGGCGACTTGACACAAATTATTCACGAATTCTGTACGTCCTGTTTTCAACAGTTGCTCTTTCAGTCTGATTACATCCCCGGTATTTTGCTCCGGACAATCCCTGAATATTTTATGTTCCTCTTTAAAAGGGGATAGCCATTCCGTAAGGTCTGTATTTTTTTTCTTGTAGGGTAATGACTCCAACTTATTGATAGTGTTTTATGTTCAGATAATGCCCGATGACTTTGTCATGCAGCTCCACCGA
>NZ_JAVUPQ010000054.1:0-27338 GCF_032029835.1 Escherichia sp. AM3
CTGATAGAAACAGAAGCCACTGGAGCACCTCAAAAACACCATCATACACTAAATCAGTAAGTTGGCAGCATCACCGGGCACGTTAGTACCTGATTGCACAAATTCCATCCCTTCAGAAACTTTGATCGGATTGCCTGATATATCGTGCAGAACAAGACGTAATTCAGCACTATCGGTATAGTCCCCTTTCAGTGATGACCGATTGCTCTTAAGGACGGACTGCGAGGTGTCTGCCGGGCCAGCCACCAGCGTTATATCTACTGTTTGCATTCCACCAGCGGTCGTGACTGCGCTTACCGTGACGCTACCTGTCATCGCTCCTTTCACGCTTGTTGTCGCGATTCCGTTTTGATCGGTCACCGCTGTTAATGACGTTAATGTGGCAGAGCCGCTTTTTAAGGCGAAGTACACAGTGAGACCTTCGATCAGGTTACCACTGCCATCCTCAACCGTTGCCTTTAAGGTACTTAAATCAGTGTTGGTGGCGGCGATAGTCGATGGATCAGCGATAAAGCTAGCAACATGGGCGGTGCTTGAGTTGCCAGTGACTTTCACGGTTGTCTGTGTCTGTATTGTTACGCCGTTATGGAAAGATGCAGTCACCGTATATGTACCGACTTTATTGCTGGTCAAAACGACTGGAGCCTGACCTGAAGAGTTAGTTCTCACTTTTCCGCCACTTAACGTCGCCCCTTCTGGCGTTACGCTAAAGTTGATGACCTGACCCTCCACTGGAGTGCCATTTGCAGAGGTTAGCGTTGCCGTCAGAGTAGCGCCTGTAGGGGCATAGACACCGATAAGCGGACTGGACGCCGTGAGTGTCAGTTTTTCATCAATAGCCTCCAGTTGTTTCTCAAGTGAGGCTCCATTCGGCAGGGATGCTTTCACCATATACGAACCGTTTCTTTCGGGCGTCATGGTGACCTCGGCTACACCCTGCGTATTAGTAGAGACCGTATTCTGGCTGATGATCATTTGCGAGGATGGCTCTGCACTGAATGTCACGGGTTGATGCGCAACCGGGTTGCCAAACTGGTCGTTAACGTGAGCTTTAACTGCTACGTCTTGTGCGACCATTACCTGACCTTCCGGTATCTCCAGACTGGTAATCGTCGCAGAATTAACATCTGCACTGGCATTCAGTAATCGCGAGATGACTTCAGTAGGTTTATCTGCCAGAGAGGCTGAAACTGTTTTCAGTCCGACCTCGGTGCTTGTCACAAGAATTTCAGCGAAACCCCGATCATCCGTTTCAACGCTGGTGCTGCTTAGCGTGACGGAGGTTCCGCGGAAATTAACTTTTATGCCTTCTACCGGGTTGCCGTTAGCGTCAGTGACGCTTGCCGTCATGGTTGCGCCCTCGGTCGTGCTGACGACGAATGAGTATACAGAGGTTAAGGAGGCTAGTGTTGCGGTACCAGCATCGGCAATCAAAGTCACCTGTTTCGTATCACTGACACCATAATTGTTCACGCTAACTGTCACGGGGTAGGTGCCGGATTTTGTACCGCTCAGTGTAACTTCAGCCTTGCCGTTGATATCAGTAATGGCGGAACCGCCTTGTCCGAGAGTGAAGCTTGCGCTCACGTCTGCCGGTAGCGTGAATGTCACCGCCTCATTGGCTAACGGGTTGCCGTTTCCATCAGTCACTGTTGCCTGAAGTGTGGTCATCCCAACGTTATTGGCGATAAAGTTGTCCTCGGTAACGTTAAGATTAACCTGCGCACTGAGCGTATCCGCAATAAAGTTCACCACCAACTGCTCACTCTTACCGCCAGTCATCGATGCTGTAACAGTATGAGCGCCTGCTTTTGTACCTTTCAGCGTGACTTTCGCTTTGCCTTCAGCATCAGTAATCGCTTTACCGTCATCGCTCAGCGTGAAGTTCGCCTTCACATCTTCCGGCAGAGTAAATGTTACTTCAGTGTTGGCTATCGCATTGCCCTCTGTATCAGCGACTGTTGCTGTTAGTGTCGTGAGATCGTTATTGTCGGCAATCACCGGATCCTTCGAGGCTGCCAGCGTGATTTCGGCATTCGCGACGTTCGGCACATAGGTCACTGTTTGTTGCATCGAATCGCCATTTTCGAGGGTTGCCGTCACTTGATAAACCCCGGCTTTTGTAGCGGTAAAGCTTGCGTAAAAATTGCCGTCGTGGTTGGTAGTATATATAGCGTTATTACTGGGGGTCACGCCTTCACTTGGTGATACTCTGAGGGTTACCTCCTGCTGGGGTACACCGTTGCCGTAATTATCCTTCACCTCAATATACAGATTGGTAGTGTCGCCTGCGGAGACTGTATCAAAAAGTGCCTGTAGCAAGGTGAGATGTGCCGTAGACGCATCAGCGTTGACATTAATTGATGTGCTAAGCGTGGAGCTACCATTTTCCAGACTGGCCTCAACGGTATCCGGTCTCGCTCCTGATTCTATCGAGGAGCGGGTATTGGTATAAGTGACGGTAGCCTTACCCTGTTCGTTCGTTACGGCTTGGCCGCCATTCGTCATTTCGGCAGAGTTTGTTCTGCTGGTGAAGTTCACAGTCACACCTTTCACCGGAAAGCCATTATTATCAACGACTGTGGCGGTGATGACGCTGCCGGAGCTGTTCTGCGGGGTACCGGCGATTATGCTGTCTGGGACAGGCGTCAACTCGATAATTTTTGCCGCTGCTGTGTCGCCAATAAAATGCACAGTTTTGTTGTCGCTGGCACCATTATTAGCCAGTGATGCAGTGACCGTCTGCTCACCAAAGGCAACGCCTGCGAGAGTGGCCTGCGCGATGCCAGACTCATTGGTATTACTTACTCCCGGGGTCAGGGTGAGTCCTGAAGAGGCTGAGCTGAATGTTACCGGAAGATTATTCACCTCATTGTCGAACTGATCTTTAACCGTTGCAGTTAGCGTTGCGTTATCGACGCCATTACCTGTGATCTCATCTTTTGACATCTGCAGGACAACCTGAGCCGAGGTTTTGTCCGCCACAAACGTTACCGGCTGCGAATCACTGGTATTGTTATTACCCAGCGTTGCGGTAACCGTATGCGTACCCGCTTTTTTACCTTTCAGCGTGACATGCGCTTCCCCATTGGCTTGGGTGATGGCAATGCCGTTATTTTCGAGGGTAAAGTTTGCCGCAACGTCCTGTGGCATGGTGAAGGTCACCGTTATTCCCGCCACCGGATGATTCGACGGATCTTTCACTGTTGCTGTCAGAGTTGTCTCATCCACGCCATTCCCAATGATTTCCGCTTTCGATGTTTGCAGAACGACAACCGCTCTGTCTTTATCCGCCACAAACGTCATTGGCTGTGTATCGCTGACATTGCTGTTAGCCAGACGAGCCGTGATCATATGCGTGCCCGCTAACGTGCCGGTCAGGGAGGCGATTGCAACCCCGTTACTATCCGTCATGCCTTTTCCTCCGTTGCTAATTGAGAACTGACTTGCGACGTCGTTTGGCACAGAGAAGGTGATTTCTTTATCTATTAGTGGGTTGCCATTTTTATCCTGCAAGGTTGCAGTCATATGTAGCGGAGCTGTGTTGGTGACGGTGATATCACCTGAAGGCACACTGAGGGTCAGGGCTGCAGTACTTTGATCACCGATAAAATTCACCTGTTGATTAGCCTGGGAACCAGAGCTCACAGAGGCCGTAACCCTATAATCACCATTTTTCAAACTGGTCAGCGTAGCTGTGGCGATCCCGTCGTGGCTATTCACTTCGGTTTGGCTCAGTTTCGCCTCTGCTGAATTAACATTGAAAGTGACCTTGACGTCATTGAGCAGGTTGCCTTTTGCATCCCGGACTGTCGCGGTCATTGTGGCGCTATCATTGCCGTCAGCGACCACTTCATTTTTCGACTTCTGCAGATCAACCTGCGCGGTACTCGAGTCGCCGACAAAACTGACAATTAACGTTTGTTTCACGCCATTTTCAAGGGTGACTTCAACCGTGTTGTCTTCCTGCTTACTACTTTACAGATCAAAAGTCGCCAGACCATTAACATCCGTTTTTGCGGTGTTTTGATTGTTAAAGCAAGTTGCCGACCCGCTTAATACCGCAAACGTGACGGTATGATCATTGATTGGGTTGCTTCCTTCATCAGCGACATTGACCGAGACGGTGTTTGCTGCATTCTCATTGGCGAGCACACCATTATTGCTGGCAGATAATGTCGCAATTTTTGCTGACTGCGGGTTGGCGTCGATGATAAATCCAGCGGTATGCAAATCTTCATTCCAGTTTTGCATTAACAGCTTCGTAGTAAGCCCACTGCCTCTGGTATAGGCGGTATAGGTTGCCTTATAGACGCCATCAGCGGTTTCTTTCCAGTCTGTAGTGACACCAGGTTTCACGTTGTCGATGCTGACTGCGGTATTCAGTTGCTGTTTTTGCTCCTTAACAGGTTTGTCATTTTCATCTCTCAGTTCTACCGTCACCTCGATAGGATTGCCGGAGAGATAACTGTCCTTATCAATCTTATTTGACGAGTGAGTTCGGGATGACGAAACAGAAATGATATTAACCACGGCGGGGGCTTTAGCCGCATCCACACCATTCAGCTGTGGCATCAGCGTCAGCGTGCCAGACATCGCTCCTGTGGTCAGGACTTGGGTATAGCTTCCGTCACCATTATCTTTCCAGTCAGAAAGGGTGATGTCCTGAACACCTTCGTGACGCGTCGAGAGCACCAGCCCGACAACAGGATTACCTGCTGCATCATGCGCAATAAAAGTCAGTGTGGCGGTTGAATGGGAATCCGCGTTCAATGTTTGGGTACTTAACGATACCGAGGAATCTTTCTGGCTTAGCGTAGGTGCCTGAACGACCACCATGCTCTGTTCACGATTCGAAAAATTGCCTTTGACATCTTCAGCGGTGACTTCAATCGGCCAGGTGTTATCGGTTTCTGGCGTACTGGTGAACCGGTACGCCGGCAGGGTAACCAGAATATCTTTACCCGTTGTAACCACTTTACCACCGGCAGCTTCCAGAGCGGTGGCTTCGACGTTATAGCCTTTCAGGGCATATTTGGTTTGTAGCGACGAAACCAGTGATTTCACTTCTCCTGACTTCCCTGTCACGGGGTCTGTCAGGGTCAGGCGGACCAGTTCTTTTTTGCGATATTCCAGAACGATGTTGTTGTTGCGATCCACCAGTTCATAACGGCTGCCTGCAAGGCTACGCCGTGCAGCGACTTCATTCGGGTCAAGCTGTTTCTGCATTGCGCTGCCAGGTTGCCAGGTAAAATCGACGGCAAATCGGGTGTCATTTTCGCCCTGTTTACCCTGGCGTTGCTCCGCGCTAAAGGTCATCAGCGGGAAGGGGGTATAGTTTAGTCCAGCGGTTATGGCATGAGGATTACTTTGCCGATCGTCTTTATCGAACAGGGCCACTTCATCGCCATAATACTGTTCATAGACCAGTTTACCGCCAAGGTGCGGCCAGGCGGGTAACCAGCCTTCTGCGCGTACATCCCAGCCATTGGCCGGGCGTGCTTCATAATCGTTGTCCAGTTCAGGTGCGCTGCGCCAGTTGGTCAGTCGCAAATAGCCGTTACTGCTTAATTTAAGATAGTCGCGCCAGTACTCCGCGCCAATGCCGGCGCGGGAGTGGTAACGGCTAAGATCGTGGTCGAAAAAGAAGTTGATGCCCGACATCCATGTGGGAGTGAAATGACGCCAACCTAAGCCGTTGTTAATCTGCGTACGCTCGTCAGTACGATGGAGAGTATGCTGACTGAAAAAGAGATTATCAGGCGTTTCATACCACGGATGGAGAAAATCGAACTGGGAGTTCTTCAGGCTAAAATCTTCATCCACGCCCAGCGTGATTCTTGCGGTACCGAAGCGGCTTAACCAGTCTGTCATTGCGCCTGAAGCCTGAGAAGAGGCCCATCCACGCGCCATATTTGCCGCTTGCTCGCTGTTCATATCTTCGGCGAGCAGAGACCCGATTTGCTGTGAAGTACTGGCTATCTGTTGCTCAAGGTTGCCACTGCTATTACCCGGTGGCGGGGTTAAATTATTTTCACTAACTTGTGCCGGGACATCCAGTTCATCACCCTGGCGGACATTATCAAAACCTCGAGCAAACGTACGAAACTGGTTGAGTTTGCGTAACTCAGCCACCGAAATACCGAAGCGTTCGGCAACGCTTTGGGCCGATTCCAGCGCTCCAAGGGTATAGGGTACCGTATTGGCATTTGCAATGGCGAATTGTGCAGGAACTGGTTGTTGGGTTGCGGCGTTTACCACACCTTGTGCTGCCGCAGCCATAGGGAACGCAAGTTGAGTTATCAGGCAGATACCCGCAGTTAAGCGGCGTAGTTTAATTCCCATCCCGCATAATATTTGTCGGTCATTTATTTCTTCTCCACTTCTCTTCTTCGTAGCCATGCTTACCTTCCCTGAACGAGCTAACATAAATGCGCCCTTTCTAGCACAGCGAAAAAATGTAAATCCTGATAGCAGTATGATTGAAAATTAATAACTTTTCGTTAGGCAGTTTTGAGTGTGAGTTGCAAGAGGGGAGACTACTGAATAACTCAAGTTTTATAATCGAGGGGAAAATGGTGATGGCGTTCATAGCAAAACGCCCTCAACCATAAAGGTCGAGGGCGCTTAAGATGTTAAAAACCCGCTATCCGTTAAAAAACAATGTTCAACTAAGATCAGTGACATTGCGCTAAAAAAGCGAATTTTTAGAATTTGGCTCCTCTGACTGGACTCGAACCAGTGACATACGGATTAACAGTCCGCCGTTCTACCGACTGAACTACAGAGGAATCGTGTGAACGGGGCGCATATTACTTAGCGGTACCTTGTCTGTCAACACTAAATTTCATAAGTCATTTCAATTGGTTAATTAATCTGCAAAGTTGTTAATTAATGAACATTCGTCGCCGAAAACGAGTCTGTATCATTAGTGCGATGCAGTCTCTGCAAAGGATCTTGTTGATAAAATTGGCAGAAACGTTGCCACAATGAAGGGAAACGAGGAGCAAAAAGTTCTGGGGCGCTAAAGAAATATTCAGAAAGTACGGCAAAACATTCAGCAGGATCACTGGCAGCATAAGCATCAATGCTCGCCGCATTCTCGCCAACCAATTCGATTTCTTCCTGAATGTTGTTCATTGCAGCATGAAGATCGTGTTCCCAGCCAGCAACCTCACGCAACGGAATAAAGGGAACTCCGCTGGCGCGATCGCCGTTACGGGTGTCCAGCTTATGAGCGACTTCATGAATAATCAGGTTAAAACCAGAAGCATCAAAAGAATCTTGTATATCCAACCAGTTCAAAACGATAGGCCCTTGCTGCCAGCTCTGACCTGACTGAACAATACGTTGGTTATGCACCAGACCGATATCGTCTTCCCATTCATCATCGACCACAAATGGCGCAGGATAAATTAAGACTTCATGAAAACCATCCAGCCATTCCAGTCCTAACTCCAGAACGGGTAGGCAAAATAGAAGTGCTATCCGGCAGCTTCTTAATGAATCCAGTTCAAAGCCCTGTAAAGGAACAAGCCGCTTTTGCTGTAAAAAACGTTCGGCAAGAGTGACTAATTTGCTTTGTTCCTGTTCCGTCAGACCCGTTAAAAGGGGGATCGATAGTGCTTCCTGCCAGGGAAGGGCAGTTTGATGTGCTGATTCTTGTACTTTCCAGGGCCACTTAATCATCGTTTTGCTCGCAAACTCGTCACTTGAACAAAATTGCACGGACAGGGACTGTTAAAATGCCAAATTTCCTGGCATCATGGCAACCATCTGAACGGAGAGATGCCGGAGCGGCTGAACGGACCGGTCTCGAAAACCGGAGTAGGGGCAACTCTACCGGGGGTTCAAATCCCCCTCTCTCCGCCACTTTATCAATGACTTATCTCCCGACTTCCCGCCTTGCTTTTCCTAAACAGAACAATCGTAGAATATTCTTGAAGGGTTAGATCGTCACTGTTTTCTGTTCGATACTGTGACATTCAGCACTTGATTCGCTATGGATCTGACAGGAAAGTTTCGAGCGAATATGTGCAGTTATTCAGTCGTTTTCTTATCGGTCACCATTCTTCTTTTAGACATTCATCCTATGAAACTGCTGTAAAGTTGGTGGTGGGAACTGAAGTTGCGTAGAGAAGGGGTCAATATTTGAGCCAAAAAAGGAACGCGGCCGTCAGATTAAAGCCGCGGGACAAAGTCCATAATTTCCAAGAGTTGTTGAATTTCCCAGCTTTTTTGAAAGCCTTTGTATCATACTAACAAGTAAAAAAGGTTTAAATACCAAAATTAACCTGTATTTTTGATAAGTCTTACCATTGTACGATTTACACAGTTTCTGCTCCTCCTTGTTGATAGTGGAAAGGGTGCATTGTGCACTTGCGTAAACATTTATGACGCGTTGATGTCCATGGTTCACATTTCCTTGTCAGGGGATCGACTTATTTGCGGCGAGGCATCATTCGTAACAGAGTATTATCTTTCTGAATGTAGTGATGAAAGAGTGCTGCGCCAGCGTGAGCTGCGATTAAAAAGTAACCTATATTTGCCCAGGTTTCGTGAATATTTTTTATCAGTGCTTTAATTTCGCTGTTTGGGGTAACAAAGGGAGACACATTGAAACCAAGGAAACTCCACGATTTTCCACTGTAAGCCATCAAAGCAATCCCCAGCAGAGGAAGTGCAAGGAAGGTTATATAAAGCATGATGTGCATTAGCGAAGCCGCTTTCATTTGCCAGGCAGGTGGCGGTGGCACAATAGAAGGATCACTATAACGGTGTTTTATAATCAGGCGTGAAAACATTAACACCCAAACGAATATACCCGCATTGTAATGTGTTTCTCGCATCAGCAGATAAGTACTACTACCTTTAGGAAACCAGCCACGGAGTTCCATCGCGGCATAGGTTATTGCAACGAAAAGCAGCGTTATCCAATGTAAATAAATTTGAGTTTTTGAGAATCGGTTCATTTTTGTAGCTCCTGTAATTTTTACAGTCAAGCTATCCCACGAACCTTAAAAATTCCTTATACAGATGTGGTTTTAAGAATTTGTTATTTAAAAAATTGATAGTGCACATTGTAACCAGCCAATATAAGCAATGGTGTGAGCACAGGTATCTTTCTCTGTTGGCCGTATTGTGTATGGAATCCGTTATTGGTTAACTCAATGCGGGTTAGCTTATTAATATACAGACACGTCATAGTAATGAGCGTGTCTGTAGCTAGCTTGCGTTCAGTGGCGTTTGTGGATGGACCAGTGGCAGTTATGATGACTTACTAAAGCGGCATCGAGGCGTTATCATGAGAATACTCAATGAGACATCATTTCCTCTACCACTTCTTCGCTACTCAACTGATATGGATAATACGTTGGCCAGTTTTCCATTTCATTTAATAAAGATTGCTGTGAATCATTACCCATAAAAATGTGAAAATGAGATGATTTTCGTGGTGCAATTATATGATCGCTAAATTGTATATATTTAGGGGCTTTGCTTTCAGAATCTTTACATTCGAATAAGTAACGAACGCCTTTCTTGCCTGATTTATAGGTGAGTATTTTGTATCCATCGTAATCATATTTACAGGATGTTGTTTCATTATTTCTATGGAATTCAACAATGCCGTCCTCAATGCCAATCATCTCGATATCTGTTGCATAACCTTTGTGATAATAATCTTTAATTTCAGCAAATGTTTTAGTTTTATCTGCATCCGCTTTCTTCTGAAAGACGGGGTCAAGTTTGCCACTTTGCAGTAAAGGATAAACGGATTGCCAGACTCCATCCCAGTCACTGAGCGTTCGGTTTTGTACATTGGCATCATCAAAAACACCATTAGCAGCTTTTTGTTCGACCTCTGTTAAGGGTTTGCCGTGTGAGTGATGACCATGCGAAAAGGCAGGAGCGCTAACAATAAAGACACCTAAAGCAACAGCCAGTTTGTGAAGACGAATCGCCAAAACAGTTTCCTCCAGAGTCATTGTATATGATGTGTAATGTTATATTGTAACATATGGCAAAATGCAACAACTCTTAGGAAACGAGAGCATGGTATTCTCAAGTGTATTCAGCTATTTTATTGAAATAGAATAAATTATTCTGGAGATGAGAGGTTGATGACAAACGAAACATAACCTGATGTGATCTGCGCAGGCCGGACAGGGCGCTCGCGCCACATCCGGCAGGGATAACGCGTACTTTGTCGGCAATATGAAGTTATACAGATAATTTGTTGTGAACCTGCTTGCGTAACCGGTTAAAAAGGGAACGCAACTTCTTATACCGTAAGGCTAAAAGCAGTACAGCCAGCCCAGCGTAGATGAGCGGCTGCGGTGAAATAATCTTCACTGACCACAGATAATGTATTGGGGCCAGGATCGCGACAAGATAGACGAAATTATGCAACTGTTGCCAGTGCTTGCCGAGTTTTCGCTGCATCGCCTGGGTTGAAGTAAACGCTAAAGCAAGCAAAATAACCCAGCTGATAATTCCTAACGTTAAATAAGGCCGGGTAATTAACTCCTTGCCTAATAACGCCAGATTATTCACGCCCAGCTCCAGCAATGCGTAACTGGTTAAATGCAGTGTCGCCCAGGCAAAGCACCATAAGCCTAACAGGCGGCGAGTGCGTATCAATAACGGCTGTTTTGCGTAGCGTGCCAGAGGTGTGATTAACAAGGTCGCCAGCAAAAATTTCAGTGCAGTGCGACCGGTAAAATGCTGAATATCTTTCACCGGATCGGCACCCAGTCCACCGTGATTGATCGCCCAGACCAGCCAGAGAAACGGCAACAATCCGGCAAGATGCAGGCTAACTTTCAGCCATGTCACCTGTTTTGCTGTCAGACGCATTCAGAAATTCTCCCGCAAATCCAGGCCACGATACAGCGATGCCACCTGGTCGGCGTAACCATTAAACAGTAGCGTTGGCTGGCGCTGAACATCGAGGATGCCGCCTGAACCAATAAATCGTTCGGTAGCCTGTGACCAGCGCGGGTGATCAACATGCGGATTAACGTTGGCGTAAAAACCGTATTCGTCAGGCGCTGCCAGATTCCAGGTGGTTGGCGGACGCTCGCGGGTCAGCTTAATACTAACTATCGATTTAATCCCTTTAAAGCCATATTTCCACGGCACAATCAGTCGTACCGGCGCGCCATTTTGTGGCGGTAACGCCTTGCCATAAACACCCACGGTCATCAGTGTGAGCGGATGCATTGCTTCGTCGAGACGCAATCCTTCGACATAAGGATATTTCAGCCCGCCGCCGATAAAGCGGTCCTGCTGGCCTGGCATTTGTTCCGGTGCATAAATTGTTTCGAAAGCGACATACTTCGCATTGCTGGTGGGTTCGGCAAGCGCCAGCAATTTGTGCAGCGGAAAACCAATCCACGGCACCACCATCGACCATGCCTCCACGCAGCGCATACGATAAATACGCTCTTCCAGCGGGAAGCGACGGGTTAAATCATCGTGATCGAGGGTCAATGGTTTTGCCACTTCGCCGCTGATTTTCAGTGTCCATGGATCGGTTTTCAGGCTACCAGCATTAGCGGCGGGATCGGCTTTATCCAGCCCGAATTCATAGAAGTTGTTATAACCGGAGACTTTATCTACTGGCGTCAGTGGCAGGTTATTTTGCCAGGCGGCAGGCTTGCTGAACTCCAGCGGTTTTCCGGCGGGGGCGAGCGGGCGATCGTTCCCTTTAAACCAGCTAAGCAGATCGGCATGCGCAGCGTGAGGCAAAGAAAGTGCAGCTGCACTGATGCCCAGTGCTTTTAACACCTGCCGACGCTTCATAAAGAATACCGACTCGGCCGTAACATCTGATTCTTTTAAAAATTGATTCTTTTTCATAAGCCATCACACTTTTTTGTCGTTAGCCAGCAAGAGCCGTTTACTGTTAATCTGTCAGGGAGTGTCCTCCCTAACAGTAGCAGAGATCTGCTTTTACATATTTATGCATTAACTGCCACGATAGGTTGAATACCCATATTGGCTAAGTAATAAAGGCACATGATAATGCTCGTTCACTTTATTAATATGAAATTCAACGGGGATCTCAGGGAAGAAACTTTCAAGATTTTGTTTCTTGAAATAGTCCCCGGTTTTAAATACGACACGGTAATCGCCCGTAGTTGCAGTTTGCTCGGGCCACAGTGCCTTAATTCGTCCATCCTTATCTGTTTTGGCGGTATTAAGTTGTAACCAGCCGTTATCCGCCTTCTTTTCAAGAGTGACTGTCACGTCAGCAGCGGGTTTTCCGGTTTGCTGGTTCAAAATGTGCACGCTAAGAATGTTTTGTTGTGCGGCATAAACCAAAGAAGGTAATGAAAATGCTGCCGTTGCTACCGAGAGTACTAAATAACGCTTTAACATGTTTATATCCTTGTCATGTGAATGAGTTTTGAGGATAGCGAAAAAGCGGCCAGGGTAACCTTACAGCAGCATTACAATTTTGTAATGAACCAGGCTGTTTCTATAACATATGATTTATGGCATATTATTTTCATGAAGATTTTACTTATTGAAGATAATCAAAGGACCCAGGAGTGGGTAACGCAGGGGCTTTCCGAAGCGGGTTATGTCATTGATGCCGTTTCTGATGGCAGAGATGGGCTTTATCTTGCGCTGAAGGATGATTATGCATTGATAATTCTGGATATTATGCTTCCGGGTATGGATGGCTGGCAGATCTTACAAACGTTAAGAACAGCAAAGCAAACCCCTGTTATTTGCCTTACTGCAAGGGATTCTGTCGATGACAGAGTCAGAGGGCTGGACAGTGGAGCAAATGATTATCTGGTAAAACCTTTTTCATTTTCTGAGTTGCTGGCAAGGGTTCGGGCACAATTAAGGCAACATCACGCTTTGAATTCAACATTAGAAATCAGTGGCTTAAGAATGGACTCTGTAAGTCAAAGTGTGAGCAGGGACAATATCAGTATTACACTGACGCGCAAGGAGTTTCAGTTACTTTGGCTACTGGCCTCCAGAGCTGGCGAAATTATACCCAGAACGGTTATTGCGAGTGAAATTTGGGGAATCAACTTTGATAGTGATACCAATACGGTGGATGTCGCCATTCGCAGGCTCCGCGCAAAAGTTGATGATCCTTTTCCTGAAAAGCTAATCGCCACAATCCGGGGGATGGGCTATTCATTCGTAGCGGTAAAAAAATAATGAAAAGATTGTCTATAACCGTCCGTTTAACCTTGCTTTTTATATTGCTGCTGTCTGTTGCTGGCGCTGGAATTGTATGGACTCTCTATAATGGCCTGGCAAGTGAGTTGAAATGGCGCGATGATACAACACTCATTAACCGGACAGCGCAGATCAAGCAGTTGTTAATTGATGGGGTAAATCCAGATACGTTACCTGTGTACTTTAACCGGATGATGGATGTTAGTCAGGATATCTTGATCATTCATGGTGATGGCATCAATAAAATTGTTAACCGGACGAATGTCAGTGATGACATGTTAAATAACATACCTGCTAGTGAGACAATCAGCGCAGCTGGCATTTACAGAAGCATTATTAATGATACAGAGATAGATGCTTTACGAATTAATATTGATGAAGTTTCGCCATCATTAACGGTTACTGTGGCTAAATTGGCTTCAGCCAGACATAACATGCTTGAACAGTATAAAATTAATAGCATTATAATTTGCATTGTCGCCATTGTACTTTGCTCAGTATTAAGTCCGCTGTTAATCAGAACGGGATTACGAGAGATCAAAAAGTTGAGTGGTGTAACGGAAGCGCTGAATTATAACGATAGCCGGGAGCCTGTTGAGGTTAGCGCATTACCGAGAGAACTAAAACCTCTTGGGCAGGCGTTGAATAAAATGCATCAAGCCTTAGTCAAAGATTTTGAACGCCTAAGTCAATTTGCTGACGATCTCGCTCATGAACTTAGAACGCCCATTAATGCATTACTGGGTCAGAATCAGGTTACGCTCAGTCAAACCAGAAGTATCGCTGAATATCAAAAAACAATTGCCGGTAACATTGAAGAGCTGGAAAATATTTCGCGGTTAACAGAGAACATACTGTTTCTTGCCCGGGCAGATAAAAACAATGTTTTGGTGAAACTGGACTCGCTTTCTCTCAATAAGGAAGTCGAAAATTTGTTGGATTATCTTGAATACCTTTCAGACGAGAAAGAGATTTGCTTTAAGGTCGAGTGCAATCAGCAAATCTTTGCGGATAAAATTTTACTGCAACGAATGTTATCGAATCTTATTGTTAATGCCATTAGATATTCACCAGAAAAATCGCGTATTCATATAACCAGTTTTCTTGATACCAACGGCTATCTTAATATTGATGTCGCCAGTCCTGGAACGAAAATTCATGAGCCTGAAAAACTCTTCCGTAGATTTTGGCGGGGAGATAATTCGCGTCATTCCGTAGGTCAGGGACTTGGTCTTTCTTTAGTCAAAGCGATTGCCGAATTACATGGGGGAAGTGCTACGTATCACTATCTCAATAAGCATAATGTGTTCCGGATTATGTTACCGCAAAGAAATTAACATAGGGCTTCAGTACGCCATAAATCAACCATGAAAAAACGCAGCCACGTCGTGAGTATTAACGTGGCTGCGATTGATTATGCGCTTACATTCATACGTAACAGGGATTAACCCGCATAAGCTGCCAGCATTTCCTGCGCCGCCAGTTTACCCAACGCATTCGCTGCGAAAGGACTGTCGCCGGTGAGAACTTTACGGTCCTTATGTACTCGCCCGGTGATGTCGTCATTAATAATGTTCATGCCCATTTTCTTCAGCTCTTCGCCGAAGTACCAGGTGAGATGACCCGGCATATAGCCTATCTCTGGCGTTTGTTTGTCTGCGGCGTCTGGGAATGCGCAAATGGAATAACCATTCAGTGGGTTATCGCCGTGGCGAAGCGCCAGAAAAGCCGCCGGGCCGTGGCAAAGGGAGATAACAAAACGGTCATTTTTGATTGCCCACTGCAAAGCAGCAGCTACGTCCTGGCTTTCTGGTAAACCAATAAGTGCGCCATGACCACCAGGAACAAAGATTGCTGCATATTCGCTGTCAGCGTTGAGGCTGGCGACAACATCCGCGAGTTTCTTCGGATTGCGGAACAACGATTTATGTTGCTCAAAGAATGGCATTACTTTTTCATCTTTGTGCGGCATAGCCCAGTATTCAAACTTGGTCATCAGACCGGAAATGGTCGCCACTTCGAATTCGAAACCTGCAGCATGGAGATGATACAACGGCAGCAACGTTTCAATCGGATGGTTACCGGTCGAGAACAGTTTTCCGTTATCGGTTGGCAAATAACGTTCGTCCGCGGCGATCACCAGAATTTTATGCTTACCGCGATACGGTTTTGGATAGTCCACGCCATCAAGATCAGAGACGGGACTGGTATATTGGCTAAGCGAATATTCTGAAGGGAAGAATGCATTATCTTCAGCAATATCGACCTGCGGATTTTTACTTGTTTGAACAGTCATAGTGTATTCCTTATTGTTGCTTAGTTAGGGTAGTCACTATATTTGCGACTGAGCTGGTCGCTATTTTTAACCAGTCTGGAAAATTGAGTCAATATATCGAAAGCGGTAGTCGGCGGGTGTAATTATGTAATGATGATGCTGCACTGGTGTTGAATATTATTCACGCCAAATTTTCCTTATTGAGCAACGTCGTCGCAAGTGGCCTCAATGATTTTAGACCATTATCAAAGGTACGGGGCGGCGGGGAGAGATTTAGTGCTGTGAAATATTGTGGTACTGATGAATATTTATATCGCGGATTGGTAGAGAAAAGATTATTTCATGCACTATTTTTGCAAATATTTCTATATGGGAAGCGTGTTTGTTACGGATTAATTCATAAAGAAATGCATTTGGGTGTTGGTTTGAAGAGTCGCTGGTTGATGTTATTGTGCCAGGAGGGGCAGGGTAAGGTGCTGTATCGATATGCATTGGCAATTGCGTGTGCCGCAGATGGAGATGAAATGCCAATAAAAAAGCCTGAATTCGATGAGGGACGAACTCAGGCTAGTGTTTAGTTTTACAGTAACACGCCGCAGCACGTTGGCTGATTAGAACTGGTAGACTAAGCCCACAGCAACGATATCATCGGTAGCGATGCCGTTGTTTGCGTAGAAGTCATCGTCGTTGTCCAGCAGGTTGATTTTGTAATCAACATAGGTGGACATGTTTTTGTTAAAGTAGTAGGTTGCACCAACCTCAACGTATTTAACCAGATCTTTATTGGTATAATGATAATTACCATTGTTGTACATTTCTTGACCACCTAAATCCTTACCTTTAGATTGGAGGTAAGCAATTGAAGGACGCAGGCCGAAATCAAATTGGTACTGAGCAACAACTTCAAAGTTCTGAGTTTTGTTAGCGATACCACCGCCGCCAAGTTTCCCATCGGCTGAATGAGAGTCGCTGCTACCATAAGCGGTCATATTGCGAGTCTCTGCATACATTGCTGCTAAATATACATTGTTGGCATCGTATTTAGCACCAACAGTCCACGCTTCTGCAGTACCACCACCTGCATAGCTATTACCATAGAAATGATTGCCATCTCCATACCCACGAGCAGCTTGGTTATTGGAACGGTCAGAATTAGAGTAAGCAGCACCCAGACTTAAACCGAAGTCGAAGTCGTAGGAAGTAGACATACCGAAACCATCGCCATTTTCTTTAGCAAGACTACGGCCATCTCCGCTGCCAGATCCTTCTTGGCCAAAGAGACCGTCACTGCCACTTTCATTATTACTCTGATATTGCAGCGCAAAGTTCAAGCCATCAACCTGACCAAAGAAGCCATTGTTACGGTAGGTTGCAACACCGTTGGTACGACCGTTCATGAAATTGTCGGCACCAGCATAGGTATCGCCACCAAATTCTGGCAGCATATCGGTCCATGCTTCGATGTCATATACGACACCGTAGTTACGACCATAATCGAAAGTACCATTCTGACCAAAACCTAAACCTGCGAAAGCCAGACGGGTAGCAGAGTTATCTCCATCGCCTTCTGTGCCATTTGCTTGCAGGTTGTATTCCCACTGACCATAACCAGTGAATTGGTCAGCGATCTGAGTTTCACCTTTGAAACCGATACGGGCATATGACTTGTCGCCATCGCTGCCAGCATCATCAGAGAAGTAGTGCAGGCCCGCTACTTTTCCGTACAAATCCAGTTTATTACCATCTTTATTATAGACTTCAGCCGCATTTGCTGCGCCAGCAACTAATAACGCCGGGACCAGCATTGCCAGAACTTTTCTTTTCATTATGTATTCCCTTGTGATTATAATCTTCATGAATATATCAATAAGTGCCGTTATCCAAAAAAAAGCACATTTGGATACTATTCTATGAAGTTCATTTTATTTTAAGGATTACATGTAACAGATGTATTTAAAAGATTTCAAAATGTTTCTAATCTATTTAATATAATTCAGGATTATGAATTCTGAATATAAACATTCATGAATATTATAAATGCATATCAATAAGTTATGAGTTGAGCAGAAAGATAGGGGGTATCAATGATTGTTGCGCTAAACACCTGGTGTGATCACGCGCACATTAATGAAGGCATAAAAAAAAGCCGGCATCATGCCGGCCCAAAAAATATAAACAAGACGATAAAAGGCTAATAACGTAAGCATCATGACACAGAATAATAAAAAGGTATAATTGTAATCAGTGCTAATATATTGATTAAATGAATTAATAAAGCCGATATCAAAGATAAATAAAATCGCTCAAAACGATTTTTCCTGTATTCACTGCCGTTGCGCAAAAATTATCTATTTGTTCAAAAAATGAGTGAGTCTTGACTGGCTCATCCAATGTGGAAAAATGTGACTTTTATCACATAATAGTACTAAGTCTGAATTTTCCGGGTTATCTCAAAATGGAATACGGTTCGACAAAGATGGAAGAGAGACTCTCTCGCAGCCCTGGCGGCAAACTGGCTTTGTGGGCTTTCTATACATGGTGTGGCTATTTCGTCTGGGCAATGGCGCGTTACATCTGGGTGATGAGCCGGATCCCCGATGCCCCCGTGTCGGGATTTGAAAGCGATTTAGGCTCTACCGCGGGAAAGTGGTTAGGGGCACTGGTCGGATTTTTATTTATGGCTCTGGTCGGGGCATTGTTAGGCAGCATTGCCTGGTACACCCGACCTCGTCCCGCACGTAGCAGACGCTATGAATAAAAACTGCTAAGGTGGCGACTCTTTGGCAACGGAGCGCGTATGGACTTACAACACTGGCAGGCACAGTTCGAAAACTGGTTGAAAAACCATCATCAGCACCAGGACGCGGCCCATGACGTGTGTCATTTTCGCCGCGTCTGGGCTACGGCACAGAAGCTGGCGGCAGATGACGATGTCGATATGCTGGTGATTTTAACCGCCTGTTATTTTCACGATATTGTGAGCCTGGCGAAAAATCATCCGCAAAGGCAGCGTTCTTCAATCCTGGCGGCAGAAGAGACGCGTCGCCTGCTCCGTGAAGAGTTCGAGCAATTTCCGGCGGAGAAAATCGAGGCCGTTTGTCATGCCATTGCCGCTCACAGTTTCAGCGCGCAAATCGCCCCCTTAACAACGGAAGCTAAAATTGTCCAGGATGCGGATCGGCTGGAAGCCCTGGGGGCGATTGGCCTGGCGCGCGTGTTTGCCGTTTCAGGGGCATTGGGCGTGGCGCTGTTTGATGGTGAAGATCCGTTCGCACAGCATCGCCCGCTTGATGATAAACGCTACGCGCTGGATCATTTCCAGACTAAGTTGCTGAAGCTACCGCAAACCATGCAAACCGCAAGAGGCAAGCAGCTGGCGCAGCACAACGCGCATTTTTTAGTCGAGTTTATGGCGAAGCTCAGTGCCGAACTGGCGGGGGAGAATGAAGGTGTCGATCACAAGGTGATAGATGCGTTTTCATCCGCTGGCTGAGCGCGTGGCCCTAAATGGCTGTAATTATGTTAACCTGTCGGCCATCTCAGATGGCCGGTGAAATCTATGCAGGAAAATATATCAGTAACCGATTCATACAGCACCGGGAATGCCGCACAGGCAATGCTGGAGAAACTGCTGCAAATTTATGATGTTAAAACGTTGGTGGCGCAGCTTAATGGTGTAGGTGAGAATCACTGGAGCGCGGCAATTTTAAAACGTGCGCTGGCGAATGACTCGGCATGGCACCGTTTAAGTGAGAAAGAGTTCGCCCATCTGCAAACGTTATTACCCAAACCACCGGCACATCATCCGCATTATGCGTTTCGCTTTATCGATCTATTCGCCGGAATTGGCGGCATCCGTCGCGGTTTTGAATCGATTGGCGGACAGTGCGTGTTTACCAGCGAATGGAACAAACATGCGGTACGCACTTATAAAGCCAACCATTATTGCGATCCGGCGACGCATCATTTTAATGAAGATATCCGCGACATCACCCTCAGCCATAAAGAAGGCGTGAGTGATGAGGCGGCGGCGGAACATATTCGTCAACACATTCCTGAACACGATGTTTTACTGGCCGGTTTCCCTTGTCAGCCATTTTCGCTGGCTGGCGTATCGAAAAAGAACTCGCTCGGGCGGGCGCACGGTTTTGCCTGCGATACCCAGGGCACGCTGTTTTTTGATGTGGTACGCATTATCGACGCGCGTCGTCCGGCGATGTTTGTGCTCGAAAACGTCAAAAACCTGAAAAGTCACGACCAGGGTAAAACGTTCCGCATCATCATGCAGACGCTGGACGAACTGGGCTATGACGTGGCTGATGCAGAAGATAATGGGCCAGACGATCCGAAAATCATCGACGGCAAACATTTTCTGCCGCAGCACCGTGAACGCATCGTGCTGGTGGGTTTTCGTCGCGATCTGAATCTGAAAGCCGATTTTACCCTGCGTGATATCAGCGAATGTTTCCCTGCGCAGCGAGTGACGCTGGCGCAGCTGTTGGACCCGATGGTCGAGGCGAAATATATCCTGACGCCGGTGCTGTGGAAGTACCTCTATCGATATGCGAAAAAACATCAGGCGCGCGGTAACGGCTTCGGTTATGGAATGGTTTATCCGAACAATCCGCAAAGCGTCACGCGTACGCTGTCTGCGCGTTATTACAAAGATGGCGCGGAAATTTTAATCGATCGCGGCTGGGATATGGCCAAAGGTGAGAAAGACTTTGACGATCCGCAGAATCAGCAACATCGTCCACGTCGGTTAACGCCTCGGGAATGCGCGCGCTTAATGGGTTTTGAAGCGCCGGGAGAAGCGAAATTCCGCATTCCGGTTTCGGACACTCAGGCCTATCGCCAGTTCGGTAACTCGGTGGTCGTGCCGGTCTTTGCCGCGGTGGCAAAACTGCTTGAGCCAAAAATCAAACAGGCGGTGGCGTTGCGTCAGCAAGAGGCACAACATGGCCGACGTTCACGATAAGGCCACTCGCAGCAAAAATATGCGCGCGATTGCCACGCGTGATACGGCGATAGAGAAGCGCCTCGCCAGTCTGTTAACCGGGCAGGGCCTGGCATTTCGCGTTCAGGACGCCAGTCTGCCCGGACGTCCGGATTTTGTCGTTGATGAATATCGTTGCGTGATATTTACCCACGGCTGCTTCTGGCACCATCATCACTGCTATCTGTTTAAAGTGCCTGCGACTCGAACCGAGTTCTGGCTGGAGAAGATAAGTAAAAATGTTGAACGCGATCGCCGCGATATCAGTCGTTTGCAGGAACTCGGCTGGCGCGTATTGATTGTCTGGGAGTGTGCATTACGTGGGCGCGAGAAGCTGACGGATGAAGCGCTTACCGAGCGTCTGGAAGAGTGGATCTGCGGCGAAGGTGCCAGCGCGCAGATCGACACGCAGGGGATTCATTTACTCGCTTGATGCGTCCTGAATAACTGGCGCAACTACGGGTTTTGCCGGGAAGAGATATTTTCCCAACGTGACCAGTACCACCGCGAAGACAATTACGCCGAGCGCCAGCCATTCAATCTTCGACAGCGTTTCTCCGCCCAGTCCCGTACCCAGCAAGACCGCGACCACCGGGTTAACGTAGGCGTAGCTGGTGGCGAGAGCCGGACTGACGTTGCGGATTAAATACATATAAGCGTTAATGGCGATAATCGAACCAAACAGCGCCAGATAGCCGACCGCAAGGAAGCCTGAAAGGGAAGGGAGCGCCGTCAGTTTTTCACCTGCAATCATCGACGCGATCATTAACACCACGCCTGCCGCCAGCATCTCAATCGCACCCGCCATCATCCCTACAGGTAAGGTAATGCGCGAGCCATAAACTGAGCCAAACGCCCAGCTAATCGAGCCGATTAAAATCAGAATCGCGCCCCACGGATTGCCGCTTAAATTTCCACCGCTATTGAGCATGATGATTCCGGCAAGCCCAATGGCAATACCCACCCATTCCAGTTTGCGCGTTTTAATGCCAAACAGGCGGCTGAAGCACAGGGTAAAGAGGGGTACGGTTGCAACCACTACGGCGGCGATGCCGGAAGGAACATTTTGATGTTCGGCAACCGTCACCATGCCATTACCGACAGCCAGCAATAACAGGCCAATCAGCGCGGCATTGAGCAGCGGACGTAGCGGGGGGAGTTTGTGTCCGCGCAGTAGCAAAAATGCCAGCAATAAAATACCGGCTGCCTGGAATCGAACGCCCGCCATCATTAACGGAGGCCAGCTTTCCACGCCAATCCGAATGACAAAATAGGTTGAGCCCCAAATGATATACAACGCAAACAGCGCGCCAAAAAGCGGTAACAACTGGCGGAAACGCATAATCCCTCACGGTGGAAATAAAAAGGTGGTTCATAGTAAACGTGAAAATCATTCTGCTGGCGAGAGATATAATTGCACTTGATTGTTAAAAAAATGTTGACCTGTGAAGCAAGTATCAGAGCTGCCGTTTTTGCTTCATACTTACACCCTTCAACAATAAAAATGAGAGGGAATGCTTTTGGCCGGGAGTAGTTTACTGACGTTGCTCGATGATATCGCCACACTGCTGGACGATATCTCCGTGATGGGCAAACTGGCGGCGAAGAAAACCGCCGGTGTATTAGGGGATGACTTATCGCTCAATGCGCAACAAGTTTCAGGCGTGCGGGCCAACCGGGAACTTCCCGTGGTCTGGGGCGTGGCGAAAGGATCGCTGATTAATAAAGTGATTCTGGTGCCGCTGGCGCTGATCATCAGTGCGTTTATCCCGTGGGCGATTACGCCTCTGTTGATGATTGGTGGCGCGTTTCTCTGCTTTGAAGGAGTAGAGAAAGTGCTGCATATGCTGGAGGCGCGTAAACATAAAGAAGATCCGGCGCAGAGCCAGCAGCGTCTGGAGAAGTTGGCGGCGCAGGATCCGCTGAAGTTTGAAAAGGACAAAATAAAAGGGGCGATTCGTACCGATTTTATATTGTCTGCCGAAATCGTCGCCATCACGCTGGGGATTGTGGCCGAAGCGCCGTTGCTTAATCAGGTGCTGGTGCTTTCAGGCATCGCGCTGGTAGTGACCGTGGGCGTCTACGGTCTGGTAGGGGTTATCGTTAAGATTGATGACCTGGGGTATTGGCTGGCGGAAAAATCCAGCGCGCTGATGCAGGCATTAGGTAAAGGGTTATTGATCATTGCGCCCTGGTTGATGAAGGCGTTATCGATTGTCGGCACGCTGGCGATGTTCCTCGTCGGCGGCGGGATTGTGGTACATGGTATTGCGCCGCTGCATCACGCCATTGAACATTTCGCCGGGCAGCAAAGTGCAGTGGTGGCGATGATATTACCGACTGTTTTAAATCTGATTCTTGGATTTATCATCGGCGGCATCGTGGTGCTGGGAGTGAAAGCCGTAGCGAAAATACGCGGTCAGGCACATTAATACTCGCACAGGCTATTATGCAAAATTCGCCATCTTCAACTAAGGTGAACAAGTTTCACTCGAAAAAAGGAGGCGAGTATGAGCTTTATGGTTAGTGAGGAAGTTACGGTTAAAGAGGGCGGCCCGCGGATGATTGTCACCGGATACTCCAGCGGTATGGTTGAGTGTCGTTGGTATGACGGTTACGGGGTCAAGCGGGAAGCTTTTCATGAAACCGAGCTTGTTCCGGGGGAGGGGAGTCGTTCTGCGGAAGAAGTTTGAAAGGGTATCATTAACACCCGACCGGATGTGGCGCTCACGTCGCATCCGGTCGGGTGTGCCAGTGTCTGCACTGAATTGCCTGATGCGACGCTATCGCGTCTTATCATGCCTACGTTATAAAACTATCGATGTCTGTCGCGTCTTATCATGCCACCATTATAAAATTATCGCTGTTTTGCGGTACGCTATCGCCAGGTTATGCCAGAATCATAAAAAAGCAGGTTGGGAGTCGTCAGGGTGCAGCACGAGACAAAAATGGAAAACCAGAGCTGGTTGAAAAAACTCGCACGCCGCCTGGGGCCTGGTCATGTCGTTAATCTCTGCTTTATCGTGGTATTGCTTTTTTCCACCTTGCTCACCTGGCGTGAAGTAGTGGTGCTGGAAGATGCCTATATCTCCAGCCAGCGTAATCATCTGGAAAACGTAGCCAACGCGCTCGATAAGCATTTGCAGTATAACGTCGACAAACTGATCTTTTTGCGTAATGGCATGCGCGAAGCTCTCGTAGCGCCACTGGATTTCACTTCACTGCGTAATGCTGTAACCGAGTTCGAACAGCATCGCGACGAGCACGCCTAGCAAATTGAACTCAACCGACGACGCACCCTGTCAGTCAATGGCGTATCGGATGCATTAGTCAGCGAGGGGAATCTCCTGTCTCGCGAAAATGAAAGCCTCGACAATGAAATTACCGCTGCACTGGAAGTTGGTTACTTGCTGCGACTGGCGCACAACACCTCGTCGATGGTTGAACAGGCGATGTATGTCTCGCGTGCCGGATTTTACGTTTCGACGCAGCCGACCTTGTTTACGCGCAATGTACCAACGCGTTATTACGGCTATGTCACCCAACCCTGGTTTATCGGCCATTCGCAACGAGAAAATCGTCACCGCGCGGTACGCTGGTTTACTTCGCAACCGGAACACGCCAGCAATACTGAACCGCAGGTTACCGTCAGTGTTCCAGTAGACAGTAATAACTACTGGTATGGCGTGCTGGGGATGAGTATTCCCGTGCGTACCATGCAGCAATTTTTAAGAAACGCCATCGATAAAAACCTCGATGGTGAGTATCAGCTCTATGACAGTAAGCTGAGATTTTTGACCTCTTCCAATCCTGACCATCCAACAGGGAATATTTTTGATCCTCGTGAACTGGCCTTGCTGGCGCAGGCGATGGAACATGACACGCGGGGCGGCATTCGTATGGACAGTCGCTATGTTAGCTGGGAACGTCTGGACCATTTCGACGGTGTGCTGGTGCGCGTCCATACGCTAAGCGAAGGCGTGCGCGGCGATTTCGGCAGTATCAGCATTGCATTAACCCTGCTGTGGGCGCTCTTTACCACCATGTTACTCATCTCCTGGTATGTGATTCGCCGGATGGTTAGCAACATGTATGTTCTGCAAAGCTCGTTGCAGTGGCAGGCGTGGCACGACACCTTAACCCGTTTATATAATCGTGGCGCACTGTTTGAAAAAGCCCGTCCGCTCGCGAAATTGTGTCAGACGCACCAACATCCTTTTTCTGTCATTCAGGTCGACCTTGACCATTTTAAAGCGATTAATGACCGCTTTGGTCATCAGGCGGGCGACCGTGTTCTTTCTCATGCTGCCGGATTAATTAGCAGTTCCTTGCGTGCGCAGGACGTTGCCGGGCGGGTCGGTGGTGAGGAGTTTTGTGTGATTCTGCCAGGCGCGAGTCTGACGGAGGCTGCGGCAGTCGCAGAACGTATTCGCCTGAAGTTGAATGAAAAAGAGATGTTGATCGCTAAGAGTACGACGATACGCATCAGTGCCTCGCTGGGGGTAAGCAGCAGCGAGGAAACCGGTGATTATGATTTTGAACAACTCCAGTCACTGGCTGACCGTCGGCTTTATCTCGCTAAACAGGCCGGGCGTAATCGGGTATGCGCGAGCGATAACGCTTAACGGGCGGAGAAAAAATGGTCCAGCCCTTCACGCCAGCCTTCCGGTCCTTCACGCTGCGTTCGCCAGACGCGGGCCGGATCCTCATCATGCAGATGCACCCCTTCACGGTTTAGCCCTTTCACAATCACCGCGTAATCCATTACCTCCAGTAAGGGCGCATCGTTTGGCCCATCGCCCAGGCCAAGTGTGGTTGGGCGTTTGCCTGACAATTGTTGATAAGTCGCGATAATCCAGTTGGCAGCCTGATCTTTTCCGGCAGAGGCATCCAGTACATGCCAGAAGCGCGCACCCTGCATAAACTGTAAGCCCAGTTCGTTCAGACGCGCGGTAAATTGTGCCATACGCTCGTCACTGTCGCGCCAGATTAGCGTTACCGACGCCTCATGAAGCTGCGTCAGCGCCGCCTGGCTACGGCTTAATCCCGTCCATTCGGCGATGGTTGCATCGTCGACATCATCAAAAGTTGTGAATTTAAAATGTTCTTTCTCGCGTAGCGTATTTAAAACCTGGCTGATTTCGCCATGGCTAATACCTGAGATGATGCGTGGAAAACCGTCTATCTCCTGCCATTGTTCAGCAAGCTGGATCACTGCGCCATTCTCTGCAATCAGCGGTAAGCCTTGTAGCCCCAACATTTTTTGCAAGTACAGCATTTCTGCTGAAGTTTTACTACTACACAGAATGACGGGTACATTTGCTTCGCGTAAACGGGTGAGCCAGGGGGCTGCCGGTTGCCAGTCATAACTATGACTATCCAGCAGGGTGCCATCAAGATCGCTAAAAACCAGTAGTGGTTGTTGAATTGAAAACATAGTCGCGCAGTACTCCCCTTACCAGGATGATTCTCAAAACAGCACAAATTATCAAAGATGATTTTTTCGGGAGCGATCCCGCTGACGCCAGAGCCACCAAGGGGTGACGTGCGTCACATTTCTATTCATAAGTAGCGTTAATCATTCATATGGCGAATATTTTCTTGTCAGCGAAAAAAATTGCGGATAAGGTGATGAACACATCAGATTTCCTGGTGTAACGAATTTTTTAAGTGCTTCTTGCTTAAGCAAGTTTCATCCCGACCCCCTCAGGGTCGGGATTTTTTTATTGTGCATTCAACGATTCACTTCAGAGACGCTGAAGTCATGAATATCCAGTTCGAAGGCATCCGCCAATTCACGCCATGTATGATATTCACGTCCATCGACGCTAACGTGTTCAGAATCGTTCTGGCTGCGATGAACTTCGCTTTCGCTAATTTCATTGATCGCCGCCAGCAGGGCATCGACATCGACGCTGACCTCACGTTTTGCGGTATCGCTGTACTCTTTTGCGGTTTTCATCATCTTTCCTCGCAACCGTTACTCTGTTGTTGCCGCCAGTCGTTAAGTCCGCCTGGCATCTCTTAAGTATAGACCGTCGAGAAAATCAGCACTCGCGCGCGGCTGGCGCTGCCAGAAAAACGAAATTGTTCTACACTGGCACAAAGCCACAGGAGGAAAACGATGAAGGTGAATGATCGGGTAACAGTCAAAACGGATGGCGGTCCGCGTCGTCCTGGCGTGGTACTGGCAGTTGAGGAGTTTAGTGAAGGCACAATGTACCTGGTTTCGCTGGAAGACTACCCGCTCGGCATCTGGTTCTTTAATGAAGCAGGGCATCAGGACGGTATCTTTGTGGAGAAAGCAGAGTAATCTTATTCAGCCTGACTGGTGGGAAACCACCAGTCAGAATGTGTTAGCGCATGTTGACAAAAATACCATTAGTCACATTATCCGTCAGTCGGACGACATGGTAGATAACCTGTTTATTATGCGTTTTGATCTTACGTTTAATATTACCTTTATGCGATGAAACGGTCTTGGCTTTGATATTCATTTGGTCAGAGATTTGAATGGTTCCCTGACCTGCCATCCACATTCGCAACATACTCGATTCGGTTCGGCTCAATGATAACGTCGGCATATTTAAAAACGAGGTTATCGTTGTCTCTTTTTTCAGAATATCGCCAAGGATATCGTCGAGAGATTCCGATTTAATCGATTTAGAACTGATCAATAAATTTTTTCTGACCAATAGATATTCATCAAAATGAACATTGGCAATTGCCATAAAAACGATAAATAACGTATTGGGATGTTGATTAATGATGTGCTTGATGTGCTGGTAATGACTCCAACTTATTGATAGTGTTTTATGTTCAGATAATGCCCGATGACTTTGTCATGCAGCTCCACCG
>NZ_JAVUPQ010000055.1:0-26973 GCF_032029835.1 Escherichia sp. AM3
GGTGGAGCTGCATGACAAAGTCATCGGGCATTATCTGAACATAAAACACTATCAATAAGTTGGAGTCATTACCCAGGAAGGGGTGATGCTGCCAACTTACTGATTTAGTGTATGATGGTGTTTTTGAGGTGCTCCAGTGGCTTCTGTTTCTATCAGCTGTCCCTCCTGTTCAGCTACTGACGGGGTGGTGCGTAACGGCAAAAGCACCGCCGGACATCAGCGCTATCTCTGCTCTCACTGCCGTAAAACATGGCAACTGCAGTTCACTTACACCGCTTCTCAACCCGGTACGCACCAGAAAATCATTGATATGGCCATGAATGGCGTTGGCCTCAACACGATTTTACGTCACTTAAAAAACTCAGGCCGCAGTCGGTAACCTCGCGCATACAGCCGGGCAGTGACGTCATCGTCTGCGCGGAAATGGACGAACAGTGGGGCTATGTCGGGGCTAAATCGCGCCAGCGCTGGCTGTTTTACGCGTATGACAGTCTCCGGAAGACGGTTGTTGCGCACGTATTCGGTGAGCGCACTATGGCGACGCTGGGGCGTCTTATGAGCCTGCTGTCACCCTTTGACGTGGTGATATGGATGACGGATGGCTGGCCGCTGTATGAATCCCGCCTGAAGGGAAAGCTGCACGTAATCAGCAAGCGATATACGCAGCGAATTGAGCGGCATAACCTGAATCTGAGGCAGCACCTGGCACGGCTGGGACGGAAGTCGCTGTCGTTCTCAAAATCGGTGGAGCTGCATGACAAAGTCATCGGGCATTATCTGAACATAAAACACTATCAATAAGTTGGGACCATTACCAAATAGTTTATATGCTAAAAATTTAGGGAATCATTTTCCTAATTCTCCAGCTAAAAGTTCAGCCTGCTTCAAAACAGTCTCTGTGGCGAGCAATGACATATCAGGCGGATAACCATATTTTTTGAGCAGACGTTTTACCACCACGCGAATTTTTGCTCTTGCTGCTTCTTTCACTGTCCAGTCAAGACTGACATTGTTGCGGATAGCCTCCGTAAGTACGACTGCCAGTTCTCGTAGTTTTTCCTTTTCCATTAACTCGCGAGCACTGTCGTTATCTGCAACAGCAGAATAGAAGGCATATTCATAAGCGCTGAGGTTTAACTGGCTGGCAAGGCTGTCAGATTCCTGGATAGTCTTGGCAAGCTTGATTAGCTCATCAATTACCTCCGCTGCTGTCAGTACCTTGTTCTGGTAGCCATTGATTGCAGAGGTCAGCATATCAATCAGTTTTTTGCCTTGGGTGATACTTTGATTCGAGCGAACTTTAATCTCGTCAGAAAGCAGTTTTTTAAGCGTTTCCAAAGCAATATTTCTGTGTTGGTAATCCTTCATTTCCTGAAGGAATTCTTCAGAAAGAACGGAAATATCTGGCTTTTGTATCCCAGCAGCGTCAAAAATATCAACAACTTTATCGGTAACCAGAGCCTGATCGATAGTCTGTTTTACCCGAACTTCCAGACTGTCATTGTGTTCTTCTTCTGATCCGTCTGAGTTTTCAGTAAATTTATTCAGTCTGGCTTTTACTGCCTGGAAGAATGCTACTTCGGGTGCCGCTTCCATTGCTTTATCGTGCGGTGTCGCCAATGCAAATGCCTGCGACAAGGCTGCAACCGCAGCCAGGAAACGCATTTTACCTTTACCGTTATCCAGCCCTAAAATATGGTTTTCTGATTCAAGAATAATTGTCAGGCGTTGTGAAGTAGTTGCGGCAAAGTAAGCTTTGTAATCGTAGCCATGCATCATGCCTTCCAGGATTTCCAGCTTTTCCTGCATGAGCGTTACAGCTTCTTCCTGAACCTCAGCAGGATCTCCACGTCCACCTGCATCAGAGTAAAAGGAGAGGGCTTCTTTTAAATCAGAGGCAATGCCCAGATAGTCAACAACCAGACCGCCTATCTTATCTTTATACACACGGTTCACACGGGCAATTGCCTGCATGAGGTTGTGGCCTTTCATTGGTTTGTCGATATACAGCGTATGCATGCTGGGAGCGTCGAAGCCGGTTAACCACATATCACGCACTATCACCAGTTTCAGCTTGTCGTCGTCATCCTTCATACGATTAGCCAGAACCTGACGTTCTTTTTTTGTGGTGTGGTGTTTAGCGATTTCTGGTCCGTCAGCAGCAGAAGAGGTCATGACGACTTTAATCACGCCATCATTTAGATTATCGCTGTGCCATTCAGGTTTTAACTCTATGATTTCTTTATAAAGTTCAGCAGCAATACGACGGGACATGGTGACAATCATGCCCTTGCCATGATCGGCATTAGATTTTAAGCGCTGTTCAAAGTGCTGAACCATATCCGCCGCAATAGCTTTAATACGTTTTGAACTGCCAATCAAACCTTCGATTCTGGCCCATTTAGACCGTTCTTTCTGGGTAAGCGTCAGCTCGTCTTCGTTAAACTCATCGTCGAAGTCTTCAATTAGCTGGCGACCTTCGTCACTGATGGCAATTTTGGCAAGACGGCTTTCATAGAAGATACGCACGGTTGCACCGTCTTCTACGGCCTGTGAGATATCGTAGATATCAACGTAGTTACCAAAAACAGCAGGTGTGTTTACGTCCGTTTTTTCTATGGGGGTTCCGGTAAAGCCAAGATAGGTAGCATTGGGCAAGGCATCACGCATATATTTGGCAAAGCCGTAAACGGTGCGTTTACCTGTTACGTTGCCTTCGCTGTCTTTCACGTCAACTTCTTTGGCGCTGAAACCGTATTGTGAACGGTGGGCTTCATCAGCGATAACGACAATATTGGTTCTGTCTGACAACAACTCATAGATATTGCTGCCATCATTAGGCTGGAATTTTTGAATAGTGGTAAACACCACACCACCAGAGGCTACGCGCAAATATTCTTTGAGTTCTTCCCGGTTGTCGGCCTGTTTTGGTGTCTGACGAAGTAGCTGGGTCGCGGAAGAGAACGTACCGAATAGCTGATCATCCAAATCGTTACGGTCAGTAATCACAACAACTGTCGGATTATCCAGCGCCAGCACAATTTTCCCGGTATAAAACACCATCGAAAGCGATTTACCGGAACCCTGAGTATGCCAGACTACGCCCGCTTTGCGATCTCCGGTTTTTTGCGCATTAACAAGATCTTTACTGTTACGTCCCTGCTGGCGCAGTGCCACTTCGGCAGAGGGGGAGTCCGCATTCACCGCTGAGGCACGAATAGTGGAAAGAACTGCTGCATTGACCGCGTAGTACTGGTGATAAGCCGCCATTTTTTTAACAGTACGGATACTGATAATCCCTTTGCTGTCTTCATGTTTGCTGGCCTCAAACACGATAAAGTGGCGGATCATATCCAGCAGCGTTACAGGATTAAGCAACCCCTGTAATAAAACTTCAAGCTGTGGTTGGGTACTGGTGGCTTGCGTTTTACCGTTAGCAGTTTTCCACGTCATATAACGACTGAAATCGGCAGAAACCGTCCCCGCTTTGGCTTCCAGCCCGTCAGATATCACATTAAAAGCATTGTAGTTAAACAGACCGGGGATTTGGTTCTGATAGGTTTTAATCTGATTATAGGCACCTGTTACCGTAGCATTTTCGTCAGCGGCATTTTTAAGTTCGATAACGACTAATGGCAGGCCGTTGATGAATAAAATAAGATCAGGTCGGCGGGTATGATTGCCTTCTTTGATGGTGAGCTGATTAATGACCAGAAATTCATTATTAGTGGGATCGTTAAAGTCGATCAGGCAGGCCAGCTCTCCTTGTGTATTACCATCCTTACTGACTTCGATATTGATCCCTTCGGTCAACAGGCGATGAAAGGCCAGATTGTTTGCCATTAGATCAGGTGTGCTGATCTGCATCACCTGTTTCAGGGCTTCCTCACACTTCTGTTCACTAAGGTGCGGATTCAGGCGTTGTAGAGCAATACGCACCTTATCTTCAAGGATAACCTGCTGATAGCTACGTAACGGATTGATTCCACTGGGTTCAATGTCCGGGCCGTAAACATACTCATAGCCCAGCCCTTGCAGGTGCTCAATTGCCATTACTTCAATATCGGATTCGGTCATCTTTGCCATGCGTACTGTCCTTATTGCCGCTTAACCAGAGAGCGGGCTGTACACCCGCATAATTATTTTATGCTACTGATGCGATTGCTTCTTCTGCATACTGAACCCGTACTTCACCGCTCATCAGTTTGGGAAGTAAGGTATCGCGGAGTTTTTCTAAGCTATCAATTTGTTTTGAGTTGTTAATAAGTTTACTTTCAAATGAATCTAATAACTCATTAATTATACGTAGGGAAGCTTCTGTTGGCAGATTAACATTGAACTTCTTAAGATGATCCAAGTTAACTCGTTGTCTGCCACTTGAACCTTCCATACAGCTTTCTGCATATTCTTTGAAGTCCGGGTTTCGGCACATGATATATGAGATAAAAGGATGGATTTCTTTTTTAGGACGCATAACTATGAATTCGGTAGAACCCCATCCAGTTTCATTGTCGTCTAAAAAATCAATATAGGCCGCTTTCCCATTTTCTAAACATGGGGTAATTCTGGCTAGCAAGGTATCTCGTTTAGTAAATTTAGTTCCTGAAGAAAATGGACGTCTGTAATATCCATTTGCACGAAAATTAACAGTGCTCAGTCCAGCCATGTCCAAATAAGTAGCGTCTTGGCTTTTAATTAAAGTTCGCTTTGGATTAAAGTCAATTATCTGATCTATACTAACTGATACACCAGTGCTATCTAAAATAAACCACTGCCTAAACAGGGTTTCAGCCATAGATTCTAGTGTTTTATTCTGGCAATGAAGCAGGTCTATTTTGTCTTTAAGAGAGGACAAAATAGAGGCGATGGCTTTTTGTTCAGATTCATCAATTGGTAAGTAAAGAGGAATCAAATTTAGCGATGCTTTATTTAATTTTGGTTGAGCAGCACCTGTTAAATAAGGAGATAGATCAAGTTGTGAAAAATATTGGATTATCAATGCCGTTAAATGGGGCTTTTTAGCTTTAAGGACATGAGCGTGATTATTAACCCAAAATTTTCCAGTAGCTTCAAATGCTATAGGTGTTTTTCTGGAATTTAAGTTTTCTCCATCTTCAGAAATAAGGATGTAGCTGCCATCAAAAATATAATTGTCGATATAATCGACAATTCCTGACGCTCCATAATATGGAAAATTTCCTTTCTTATGGGCTCGTTCCATAGCACTCAAAGGAATTCTTTGTGCGTTGCAAAAATCTGCTAATTCAGTTATACAAAAATTTCTCCACCTACTCATAAAACCACCTTCGCCAGATTATCAACGATGGCTCTGTTCAGACGCGCCTCTTCTTCCAGTTGCGCTTCAAACTCAGCTTTAAGAGCCGTAAAGCGTTCTTTAAAGTCGAAATCGTCTTCTTCATCAGCAAGACCAACATAACGGCCAGGTGTCAGCACATAATCGAGTTTAGCAACTTCAGCAATGTCTACTGACGCACAGAAACCAGCGACGTCTTCGTAGTCGCCACCTTTGTTACGCCAGTTATGGTAGGTATCGGCTATGGTTTTAATATCGTAGTCAGACAGGACTTTGGTTCGACGATTAATTAAATGGCCTAAATTCCGGGCATCAATAAACAGAATTTCTTTACTGCGATCACGATATTGGCTGCTATTTTCACGATCACGACGCATAAACCATAACGCCGCAGGGATCTGGGTGTTCAGGAACAGTTTTGCAGGTAAATTTACGATACAGTCAATCACATTGGCATCTTTTACCAGTGCGGCACGGATATCACCTTCACCAGAACTTTTAGATGTTAAAGCCCCTTTTGCCAGTACAACACCAGCCTGACCTTTTGGCGACAGGTGATACAGAAAATGCTGCATCCAGGCAAAGTTAGCATTCCCGGTAGGTGGGATACCGTATTGCCAACGGGCATCGCCACGAAGCTGCTCACCGGACCAGTCAGACACGTTAAACGGTGGATTGGCAATGATAAAATCAGATTTTAGATCTTTGTGGGCATCGTTAAGGAATGAGCCTTCACTGTTCCAGCGGACGTGTTCTGAATTGATACCCCGGATAGCCAGGTTCATTTTTGCCAGACGCCAGGTGGTCTGGTTGGATTCCTGACCGTAAATCGAAATATCGTCAATATTTCCCTGATGCGCTTCAACAAATTTTTCTGACTGAACGAACATACCACCGGAACCGCAGCAAGGGTCAAAGACTCGGCCTTTATAGGGTTCCAGCATGTTAACCAGCAGGCTTACGATGGATTTTGGCGTATAGAACTGACCGCCCTGTTTGCCTTCTGCCAGTGCAAATTCACCAAGGAAGTATTCGAATACGTGGCCTAATACATCAGCAGAACGCGCTTTGGCATCTCCCAGTGCAATGTTGCCAATCAGATCTATCAGTTCACCCAGCACAGTTGCGTCGAGGTTCTGGCGAGCGTAGACTTTCGGCAGCACACCTTTTAGCTGTGGGTTACCCGCTTCGATAAGCTCCATAGCATCATCAACCAGCTTACCGATTTCGGGTAGCTTTGCCTTAGATATTAGATAGTTCCAGCGTGCAAGCTCAGGGACAAAGAAAATGTTGTAAGCGGTGTACTCGTCTCTATCTTCCGGGTCAGCGCCTGCGAACTCGCCTTCACCAGCCTTCAGCAACTCATAATGAGATTCAAAAGAATCAGAAATATACTTAAGGAAAATCAGGCCCAGCACGACATGCTTGTACTCGGCTGCATCAATGTTCTTACGTAGCTTGTCAGCCGCTTTCCACAGGATGACCTCTAACGGGTCTGTTTTGATTTCTTTAGGTTTTCTGGCCATTAGCGTAACTTTGTGAAGGTGGAAGATGGCCCTATTTTGCCTTAAAGTTCCGCTTGTTACGAGCTTATACAGCGATTAATTATTATCTGGTTTTAGTGTGTTCGTGTAGCTCAGCAAGTGCAATGACTCATGGAGTAAATGCTTTGTAGCGGGATTGTAGATGTCAGGTCATTGCCGTCAATGGAGCCAGTGTCATTGGCATAATTGCTGCACAGCCGATGCCACGCGCACATTCGCTAGTTCACTGTGGTTCATCGTGTGTACTACACCAGTACGCAGTCCGGGAAGTAACGGCATGGCAGAATCGTTTGTAAAGACGTTCAAGCGGGATTATGTGTACGTAGATGATCTGCTGGATGCAGTCTAAATGATGGAAACAATGGCAGAATAGATAGAGGATTATAATAATCTGCATCCACACAAGGGGTTGAACATGAAATCGCCACGCGAATATCGTGATGCCATATTAGCAGTTAATTAGCCGTGTCCGTTTTAGCAGGGACAACTCCAGTATTCAAAAAAGCTTTCTTAGTGCATATGCATGAGGTGAATAGATGTACAGGCTATGACAAACCATAGTTGTAATTTTTAATGTTTAAAATTCTCCGTTACAGTAGGACACTCCTTGTACATTAAATTCCATCTAAGGTTGAATTTTTAATTTAATAAGGTCGCAATCTAAAATGATGTGTATGGGGTTATTTGTAAGATGATTTTTTATGTTTGATAGTGGTGATTAAGGGAGCGGGTAATGTTTGTCTATTCAAAAATATAGAGATTCAAGGTTGGTAGCAGTTTGGCTTCTTTTCTAACCGAAGGGCAGAAAAGCAAGGGGAACTCGAAGAAGCAAGCGCAGCGGCTTCGCAGAGTTAGCCCTTGCTTCTCTTATAATTGGCATTATTCATTCAAGAACAATAGGATCTTCGCTTGTACAAGCGAAGCTATAATAAAAACAATCAATTAATTATTTTAAAAGTATTAAACAAGAACCTATTGACATTCATAAAATACAAGTTATTTATAATGTATGCCATAAATAAAAAGTTTTATGTCATATGTATCCTGCACTATGTGCAGTTAATGTACCACTTGTCCCATAGATGGGAATATTGGAAAGGTTACTTTGTTTTGAAGTAGCCTTTCGTCCTTCAATATTAACGATTACTTATTGCTATTACCAAGTCCAGTCGAATCGAAGAACATCTTTTATCTGAAACGACTCCTAATACCCGGTTAAAGCCACAATAACTCTCGCATACGTAGACCAAAGAAAAATTATGATATTAAATATGTGATTTTTTTTAGTGTTAAGTTGAATAATTAAATACTGGAGAGTTTTCTGTGCACTACCAATTGCTGGTTCATCTGTTCTGCCGCTGATGTTTCTGACGAATCTCCCGGTGACACAGAACTGTCCCTCTCTACCAGCCTTTATTCGACTCAATGTCCGGCTGCTGATACGCAGTTATCCCTTCGTATCAATGACTGACACTTAAACGTAATGCTTTGGTTGCTGGCGTATCTGACAGCTTCTTCGGCGTGAAGGTCGTTGTGTAAGTATACTTCTTGGTTTATTTAGGCTATATAAAACATGACTATGACTTGCTGTTTTCAGTAAGAGTCTTATCATCCAAAGAATTTATTCTAGAAATTCTTTTTAACTCATTAAGATAATCAACCTCGTTTTCTAAGAACCAATGAAGAACTTTAGAATTGCCAAGTAATTTATTAATATATGACTGGATTATAACGAATTTCAACATATCTGAACCATACTCGGTTTGAAGCTTTTTCGTTTCTTCCGAAGTTGTTGCCATTTCTTGTTCCAGACGAAGTATGGTTTTTTTTATATCCTTTTTATAGGGAGTGTTTTTCCCTTTATTTACTATCATCGATGCCGGTGTTGCATCCAAGATGCTCATTGCAAATTTTTTACTATAATTATCAAAATTAATCATTGTACCGACTGCTTCAATTTGGCGAATTGGCTTCATTTTCCTCAAAACGTCAAATGTAGCCTTAGGTATAGGTTTATCAGAAAGTTTCGCAATTACACTTGGATCTATGCCGTTCATCACATTCGCTTTATCTTTTATGGCATCAACAGATATGCCCAAAGCAGCACTAAGTTTTTCAATTGATACTTTTGCCAGAGACTTAATTATCATTCTATGTTCTTCAACTACATTTATATGATTCACTTGTTTGTTAGGAGTGAAAGCATCATCTATGCTCGAAAGTATACATGGAGCTTTTTCTATACCTAAGTCTTTTAAAGCCTCAACCCTTAAATGGCCATCAAGTATCTTAGTGACATCTTTATCTTTGTCATAGAATACTATTATTGGTTCAATAATACCTAAGCTTTCGATAGAGGTAACTATTTGATGATATTTATGGCTTCGCTTTACGTTTTCTAATAATTCCTTAGATGGAATTAACTTATTAGTTTCCAGGTAAATAAAATTATCGCCAAAACGTATCTGAATCATTTTAATACCTCTTTGTTTACTGGGGTTAATATCTGAGATGGTAGTTCTGAAAGATTCTCTTGTTCAAGTATATGTTGAAAGCTTTTATTCATCATTATGATGTTAAAAATCTCATTTACTATTAGTAGGTTGGTTTTTATGAATTTTGAGTTGTTATAAACAGATTTATGTTCAGCGATACTATTTTCATAAAGCTCAATCAACTCCTCTGCAGTCATCCTTTTTGATGGTTTGTGATAATAAAATCCGGCTGCTTTTGCACCTTTATTCCCAACTGTTCTTTGATTTAGAATGTGTTTTATCTTTATAATGTCCCGACTTTTTATTAATTTTTTATCATATGCTTCGGTAAGAATATCTTGTGCTTCCTCAGTTTCACATCTTGCAAATTGCACTGCGAGATACAGAGGCAAATTACCCCGTTCGACTGCTGAGAGAAGTTTATGCTCTCCCTTATCAAGTAGCATATTAATACTGCTCACCCAGTTCGATGAATATCCAGTAATCTCACTTATTTCGGAGTCTGAAAGTCCTCTGATTTTCATGTCTTTAATCACCTGTAATAACTCATTAGAACGTGGTCTTCTCCTTGCAATGTTTTCAACTAAACTCATAACGTAAGCATCTTCTTCTGATACATCTCTTATAATTGCTGGAATAATAGTTTCACCTAATGCAACGAGAGCCTCTATTCTCCCTTGACCACAAATTAAAGCATATTTGAAATCGCCTTCATCAATAGCTCTTACGCTTATAGGCTTGCTTAATCCTCTTTTTTTTATGCTTTCCTTTATTTCTTCATGCACTAACTTATTTCTTGTTCGTGGGTTAAGAAATTTTATTTTTGCAATCTCAATTTGAATTATTGGGAATTCATTTTTTTCAGGCAGCATATAGTTCCCTCACTTTCATGCGAGTAATAATTTGTAGAAGTTTATCAAGATTATCAAATCTATAGAGATCTAATCGAATGTTGTTTGTTTCCGTCATACACATTTTATTATATTCGTTTTCAATCTTTGGTATGATATAAAAATCAAGAGGTGAAATATTTTGTGAATTCATTCGTATAACAATTGTTATGTCTGCTTTCTGTGAGTTATCAAACCGGACTTTCCATCTAAGTTTACCTGATTTCATATGTATGCATTTAGTAACAAGGACGGAAATTAAAAACTCATCATTGATGTAAAGCATTGGGGCATATTTATACTCGTCTATATGACAGTTACTTTTTAAAATTTCACCCTTAAAATCCTCAATTATCTCTGAGTGAAATGATCTTAGTGCTTCATTTATTTTGAGATAGCTGTAATCATGTTCTGGCTTATAACCAATCAAAGTATATGCTCTTAAAAGACCACCAAATCGGGTTCTATAAACAGAAGATGAAGGGCCTGTATCATCTTCATCAATGATAAAGCCTGATAGTTTTCCATTAGATTCTAATTTTTGTTTTAGTTTTTCTAATAGATCTTCATTAGTCAAATGAATGGATCGGAGCTGAATTATTTCTTGAGCTTTATTGTATTTTTTCTTTGAAATAATAGGTTTATATGCCTTGTCACATCTAACCCATTCATGTTTGGGGTTTTTTACAAGCCTACTTTTTAATTTAGATGAGGTTTTGTTATATATGTTGTTTCCAATATATTTTTCATTTGTCAAAATTTGATGTATTTTTGCACGAGTCCATAATGTTCCATTTTCTGCAGGTATGTTCTGTTCATTTAATCTCTCAGCAATAATGAATTCTGGGACGTTATTATCTATAAAGAGATCATATATTCTATTTACAATTTTTATTTCATTTTTTGGTCCCGGAATTAATATTACCCTATCTGTTTGAATACTCTTTCTTTTGCGGAAACTCAATATTTCTTTAGCTATGCCATTTTCGTCTACTAAAAGACGTCTCAGCCCATAACCAGCCATACCGCCTTGATGATAACCAAGCTTTATTAAATTTACTTGCCCTATAAATACCTTTTCAGATAAATTCCTGCTGTGATATGCAGCACTAGATCTTTTTATATTCAGTATAACAGAGGACTCTAAAGGGAAATCTTTAGTGGGTATAGGTTCGGAACAATATATAAGATCTACACCATTTCTCTCAAATAGAAAGGAATAATATGCCGCTTCATCACTATTTTGAAAACGACCAAAACGGCTCACATCATAAAATAATACAGCCTGTATATCTATTTTCTTTTGTTCTACATCGCTAAGTAACTGCTGCAAAGAATGCCTGCCTACGATACTGACTCCGCTCTTACCTGCATCATCGTAGGTATAAGCGATTTCCATATTGTTCTTTTCAGCATAATCTTTGATATATTCGGACTGATTATGTAAAGAATATTGCTGATGGTCGGTAGACATCCTCAAGTACTGCGCGACCCTAACTCTATGATTTTTGTCATTTTCGCTAGCCATGCACGAAACCTCATGGGTGATTCAATACAATGTAGAGGATAAAATTGATCAAATTTTAACCGAATTCAACTGTTTTATCATTGATTAGAGCGAATTTGGTAGATCTTCGAGGTGTATGATAATCGAGAAGAGATGTGAATTATTTAGCTGATATGACCGACAGCTTTCGTTATGTGGACTCAATGTCCCCATTTGTAAATGGCTATGCTTAGTCCACATAGGTTAATGGTGTGATTATTAATTCTTTAACTAAATCAAGATAGTTAATCCATCATGGGAGAGTTATGCGGCAATAACTTTGCATTTTTGAGACGAAACATAGTCACTCCACCATTGCATGAGAACCACCCGTTCAGTGAGATACTCTGCACGATTGTAGGCTGCAATTATTTCATCTTTCTTCGAGTGGGCAAGGGCGGCTTCTAAGACATCAGTCCTAAACTTGCCAGACTCCTCAGCAGCCGTTCTAGCAATGGATCGCATACCGTGAGCTACAAGCTCACCTCCGAAACCCATACGGATTATGGCCGCATTAGCTGTTTGTTCATGCATGTGATTGAGTGGAGCTTTGATACTGGGGAACACCCACTCTCTATGCCCGCTGATGACTTTCATTAAATCCAAAACTCGCAAAGCTTCTTTGCTCAGTGGAACTTTGTGAGGCTTCTTCATTTTCATAAACTCCGCCGGGATGTTCCACATGCCAGTTTCAATATCAATATCTGACCATCTTGTGCGAACAGCTTCACCTGGGCGAACCCATGTGAGAAGTTGCCACTCAATCAGTAGCCTTGTTTCCAAACGGATAGAAGCATTGTTTAGAGCAACCAAGAAGCGAGGGAGTTCGGAAGGGGGTAATGCTGGCATATTCTGTTTTTTTGGCTTGCTGAACCGTTGCCCCAGGTTGTCTGCCGGGTTGAATTCTATGAGTTCTTCTGTTGCTGCATAGCGGAAAATTTCATTCAGGCGGGATATGATGCGGCGAAGTGTTTCAAGGACACCTCGTTTTTCTATGGGTTCTAAATGCTGTTTAAGCATTTTAGGGCGAATCTCCTTAATTGGGGTATCACCCAATGTGGAAAAGATATTTCTCTCTAGGCTTCGCCAGATGTCGTTAGCATGATCTTGGGAGATGCCTGACGTTTTGACTTTCTCATCAAGCCACTTCTTGGCTACTGCTTGAAATGTATGTTCCGTGGCATCTTTCAGTGCATTGGCTTTTTGGTTGTTATGAACTTGGGGGTCTATACCATTTGTAAGCAACGACAAGTATTCATCACGTAAAGCTCGTGCCTTCGCAAGTGTAAGGTGAGGATAGGTTCCTAAGCTCACCTTAGTTCGCTTTTTGGTCACAGGCACTGCATATCTGAAATACCAATTTTTCTTCCCTCCCTTCGCCAGGGGAGCGATTCGCAACAGCAAACCATCGCCGTCAAAAAGGTTAACCTCTTTTTCGGCAGGTTTGGTGCTTTTGATTTCAGTGTCAGTGAGCTTCTTAGCGATTTTGGCCATGTTTGGGACCCTCGATTTTAGGACCCATCTTCGTGGGTCCCATTCAGGGTGCCATAACTCGTAGTTCTCAGCAATTCTCACTAGACTACAATAGACGTAAAAAAGCCCGCAGAGCTTGTGCTGTGCGGGCTTAGTAGACTTTACTGAACTTCAGTACATCAATATTTGGTGGAGCTGGCGGGAGTTGAACCCGCGTCCGAAATTCCTACATCCTCGGTACTACATGCTTAGTCAGTCTTTACATTCGCTTGCCAGCTGCGGACGGACACGCCACTAACAAACTAGCCTGATTAAGTTTTAACGCTTCAACCCCAGGCAGGGCTTCCACGCGATCTCTTTTGGGTTTGACCTCTCTTGATCCCCGTCCTAAGAGCGGAGGCTAGGGAGAGAGGGCTCTAAGCAGGTTATTAAGCTGCTAAAGCGTAGTTTTCGTCGTTTGCGACTATTTTTTGCGGCTTTTTACGAGGCCAACCGCCCCTCGGCATGCACCTTGGGTTTCGCAAATCCCGTCGAATCCAGAATCAGCCCCAATGTGTAAAGGTAAGTATACCAGATTTATGAGCGCCATGACCAGCCTCAATGGCGTTATCGTTAAAGATTTAGCACCCATGTAGCCTGATTTTTATTCGATTAAGCAATGGGATGGCAACATTTGTGTCGGATGTGATAGCCAATAAGATGTTCATTCGCGCCGCCGGAGAGGGAGGCGCGGTGAGGAACTGGTCAATAATTGGAGTGCAGGTTTAACGGTGGGCGTTTTTCATGATACGCGCTTTATCCACCTGCCATTCGCGCTCTTTGATATCTGAACGTTTATCGTGCTGTTTCTTACCTTTGGCGACGCCGATTTTCACTTTGCACCAGGCATTTTTCCAGTACAGGGAGAGCGCCACTACGGTATAGCCTTCTCGATTGACGCGACCGTACAATGAGTCCAGTTCGCGCTGGTTGAGAAGTAACTTGCGGGTACGGGTAGGATCGCACACCACATGCGTGGAGGCCACTGCCATTGGCGTGATGTTTGCGCCAAACAGGAACGCTTCTCCGTCACGCAGAAGGACATAGCTGTCGCTGATATTGGCTTTTCCTGCGCGCAGGGATTTAACTTCCCAGCCTTGCAGGGCAAGTCCCGCTTCGAACTCTTCTTCGATAAAGTATTCGTGACGGGCGCGCTTGTTAAGCGCGATGGTCGCTGAACCAGGTTTATGTGCTTTTTTCTTTGTCATAAGCGTCGTGAATCATCGGTAATCTGAAATCGAAAACACCCCATATCAATCCTGCGGGGGACAAGGCTCTATCTTAGCATGAACCCGATGTTACCCAGCGCCGGGATAGCGTTTTTTTTACAGCAGGATAAATGATATTATTTGTTGGATTTTTGTTGATGGAAATTGTTATGCCTCAGATTAGCCGGACCGCACTGGTACCCTACAGCGCGGAGCAAATGTATCAGTTAGTGAATGACGTTCAGTCTTATCCTCAGTTTTTGCCGGGTTGTACCGGAAGTCGGATTCTGGAGTCCACTCCTGGGCAGATGACTGCGGCGGTAGATGTCTCTAAGGCTGGGATCAGCAAAACGTTTACTACCCGCAACCAGTTGACCAGTAACCAAAGTATTCTTATGAATCTGGTGGATGGGCCGTTCAAGAAATTGATTGGTGGATGGAAGTTTACGCCGCTGAGCCAGGAGGCGTGTCGTATCGAGTTTCATCTCGACTTTGAGTTTACCAATAAGTTGATTGAACTCGCCTTTGGTCGCGTGTTTAAAGAGCTGGCGGCTAATATGGTCCAGGCTTTTACGGTTCGTGCGAAAGAGGTTTACAGTGCCAGGTAAAATTGCCGTTGAGGTGGCTTATGCGCTACCTGAGAAGCAGTACCTGCAGCGCGTGACGCTGCAGGAGGGCGCGACGGTTGAAGAAGCTATTCGCGCCAGTGGCTTGCTGGAATTGCGTACCGATATCGATTTAACTAAAAACAAAGTCGGCATTTACAGCCGTCCGGCAAAACTAAGCGATAGTGTGCATGATGGCGATCGGGTGGAGATTTATCGCCCTCTCATTGCCGATCCGAAAGAGCTTCGCAGGCAACGAGCAGAAAAATCAGCGAATAAATAACAGACAGAAAAAAGGTGCTCATTGAGCACCTTTTTTAACGTCTTTGAGAGCAACTTTATTATTAGTTACCACTCAGCGCAGGTTTGTTATCAATATTGGTCAACACACCGCTACTGTTAAAGGTCAGCGTCAGCGTTTGCTGCGTTACACCTTCATGACCTGGTTGCTGGCGGAAGACATAGAACCAGGTATTCGTACCAAATGGATCGGACATCAGCGGTGTACCCAATGCGTACGCAACTTGTTGTTGCGTCATGCCAACACGTATTTTGGATACGTCGTTAGCGGTCAGATAGTTCCCCTGGTTGATGTCAGGACGGTAAACCACTCGCTCCAGAGTGGAACAGCCTGCGGTCAACATCAATAGTACTGCTGCTGCAGCAGTCAGCGTTTTACAGCGCATAGTGATTTGATTCCTTTTCGGGCCCGAGCAGTACGTGGCTCATCTGTAATATGCCGATGATAATAGACCTTTCATCACTTTAAAACCTTTTGCTTTCCGGTCTTACGGCGTTTTGCTGTTTACTCTGACCGTGAAGCAGGAAAAAAGTTTACGCTGCAAGCAGTTCTTTCGCATTCGCCAGTGTATTACGTGTGACTTCACTGCCACCAAGCAGGCGCGCCAGCTCTTGTAACCGCGCTTTTTTATTCAGGGATTGCATATGCGTTTCTGTCATCGCACCATCGGTTTCTTTGCTGACAAAATAGTGTTGATGACCACATCCCGCGACTTGTGGCAGGTGGGTAACACACATCACCTGAGTTGATTCGCCGAGTTGACGCAGCAGTTTGCCGACAACTGCCGCTGTTGGACCGCTAATCCCTACATCCACTTCATCAAAAATCAGTGCCGGGGTTTCCATTTTACGCGCCGTGATGACCTGGATTGCCAGTGCGATGCGGGACAATTCACCACCGGATGCGACTTTGGCAATAGGCTGCATTGGCTGACCTGGGTTGGTGGTTACCCGAAACTCAATACGATCGGCACCGTCAGCGCCCAGGTGATGCTCGTCAAATTTAACATCGATCGTAAACTGCCCATGCGGCATTGAGAGCGCATGCATACTGTCGGTGATCAGCTGTGCAAGTTCTTCTGCATATTGCTGGCGTTGTTGGTGTAATGCGCGCGCGATTTCCAGTGCCTGCTGATGATGTTTCGTTACCGCCAGCGCAAGCGTTTCTTGTGAGTCGGCCTGATCGTCCAGTTGCTGCTGTTCTTCCAGTAGCGACTGGTAATACTGTGGCAATGCCTCAGGGCTGACGTGATGTTTACGTGCCAGCGAAATCTGTTTTGAGATGCGCTGTTCAAGTTCAAATAGTCGGTTGGGATCGAGATCCAGACGATCGCAGTAGTGGCGCAGTTCATCGCTGGCTTCAGCAATCTGGATGGTAGCTTCTTCCAGCATATCAAGTACGCCGGACAGTTTGCTGTCCATGCCAATCAATTCGCTCACCAGTTGTTTAGCCGTGTAAAGCTGACTTTGCAGGTTTGCGTCTTCACCGTCGGCCATTAATGCCAATGCATTCTGGCTGGTGGTCAGCAATTGACCGCTGTTCGCCAGACGTTTGTACTCTTCGTCGATTTGTTCAAACTCTCCGGGCTGCGGATTAAATTCGTTAAGTTCTTTTAATTGGTATTGCAGCAGTTCCGCACGGGCGGCGCGTTCCTGGCTTAACTGTTGATGATGCGCGAGGTCACGGCAGCTTTGATGCCACAACTGATAACGTGCGGTCATTTCCTGCAGTAGAGAGGTTTCATTGGCATAGCCATCAAGCAGGAATTTTTGGTGCTCAGGTTTGGTGAGTAATTGATGAGCGTGCTGACCATGGATCTGAATCAGCAACTGACCCAGTTCGCGCAGTTGTGACAGAGGAACAGCTGTACCGTTGATGAAACCACGGGAGCGACCATCGCTGCTGATCACGCGACGAAGCAAACATTCATGCCCGTCTTCAAGCTGGTTTTCTTCCAGCCAGCGCAGAGCCGCTGGCGTATCTTTCAGAGAAAAACGGGCGCACAGGTCAGCGCGAGCAGCGCCGGTACGCACCATGTCGGCTTCAGCGCGACCACCGAGACAAAGACCGAGGGCATCTATTGCAATAGATTTACCCGCGCCGGTCTCGCCAGTTATTACGGTCATGCCGCTATGAAAATCAATCTCAAGCTCACGAACGATAGCAAAGTTGCTGATGGTCAGTTGTGCCAACATAGTCGTTTTCCTGTATGAAAAACCATTACTGTTATTGTGTACAGTATAAACTGGTTTTATATACAGTAAAGAGGCTGGCGTAAAATTAGAATAATTTTTTTGACCAGCCGAGCTTGGTGCTTAATGTGTTGAAATAACTGTAATCTTTCGGATGAATCAGATTCAGATGGTAATCACAGCGACGAATCAGGACATCTTCACCTTCCTGAATCGGCAGTGCTATCTGGCTGTCGCAACTGATTTCCAGGTCGTTACGGCGATGCGAAAAACGCAGACGGATCGTGCTGCTGCTGTTTATGACCAGTGGTCGTGCTGACAACGTATGCGGGAACATGGGCACCAGGGTAATCGCATCCAGAGAGGGGGTCAGAATAGGACCGCCTGCAGAGAGGGAATAGGCGGTGGAGCCTGTTGGCGTCGAAATAATTAGTCCATCAGATCGCTGAGAAAACGCAAAGATCTCGTCGATATACACTTCGAACTCAATCATATGCGCCACTTTGCCTGGATGAAGCACCACTTCATTTATCGCGGTGCTGATGCGTTTCTGGCAATCTTGCTGACAGACTTGCGCTTCCAGCAAAAAACGTTTCTCGCTGATGTAGTGGCCTTCCAGCACATCGGCTAACTGTTGCTGGGCGTTATCGGGGTCAAGGTCAGTCAGGAAACCCAGGTTGCCACGGTTGATTCCAATAACTTTAATATCGTAACGGGCGAGTGTGCGTGCCGCGCCCAGCATATTACCGTCGCCACCAACGACTACCGCGAGATCAGCTAGTTGCCCAATCTCCGCGAGCGTGCCAGTTTTCACATTCTTCAGTTGCAGTTCGTGAGCGATTTGTTGCTCAACGATGACCTCGTAACCTTTTGTGCACAGCCAGCGGTAGAGCATTTCATGTGTTGTCAGTGCAGTGGGGTGCCGTGGGTGTCCCACAATGCCAATACACTTGAAATGATTATTCATTTTTCCGAGGTCCTTGTTGCGAAGATTGATGACAATGTGAGTGCTTCCCTTGAAACCCTGAAACTGATCCCCATAATAAGCGAAGTTAGCGAGATGAATGCGAAAAAAACGCGGAGAAATTCATGAGTAGTAAAGAACAGAAAACGCCTGAGGGGCAAGCCCCGGAAGAAATTATCATGGATCAGCACGAAGAGATTGAGGCAGTTGAGCCAGAAGCTTCTGCTGAGCAGGTGGATCCGCGCGATGAAAAAATTGCGAATCTCGAAGCTCAGCTGGCTGAAGCCCAGACCCGTGAACGTGACGGCATTTTGCGTGTAAAAGCCGAAATGGAAAACCTGCGTCGACGTACTGAACTGGATATTGAAAAAGCCCACAAATTCGCGCTGGAGAAATTCATCAACGAATTGCTGCCGGTGATTGATAGCCTGGATCGTGCGCTGGAAGTGGCTGATAAAGCTAACCCGGATATGTCTGCGATGGTTGAAGGCATTGAGCTGACGCTGAAGTCGATGCTGGATGTTGTGCGTAAGTTTGGTGTTGAAGTGATCGCCGAAACTAACGTGCCGCTGGACCCGAATGTGCATCAGGCTATCGCAATGGTGGAATCTGATGACGTTGCGCCAGGTAACGTACTGGGCATTATGCAGAAGGGTTATACGCTGAATGGTCGTACGATTCGTGCGGCGATGGTAACTGTAGCGAAAGCAAAAGCGTAATTTCTGTTTTCGTAATAATTCACGGCCCTGCATGCGAATGCAGGGCCGTTTTCGTTACTCCGCCACACTCTCGCGCAGCGGTTTCACAGGAAAAACTTTTACCTGCTTAATCATATTGTCCTGTACGTCGAGAATATCTATATCGTACTCGCCAATACGCACGCGGGTGCCTGCGACAGGGATCTCTTCCAGTGCCTCAAGAATGACGCCATTAACCGTGCGGGCATCATCTTCCGGTAGATGCCAGTTAAAGGCTTTGTTGATTTCCCGCACGTTGGCGGTGCCATCGATAATCACCGAACCGTCGTTTTGCGGCGTGACCTCTTCGGCAAGTGTTGGCGACATCGACGTAGTGAAATCGCCGACAATCTCTTCCAGAATATCTTCAACCGTCACCAGCCCCTGAATGTCTCCATACTCGTTGACGACCAGGCCGACTTTCTTTTTGTTGCGCTGAAACTTTACCAACTGCGTGCTGAGCGGCGTACCTTCCGGCACAAAATAGATCTCGTCCGCGGCGCGCAGCATGGTTTCTTTGGTGAACTCTTTTTTCTCCGACATCAACCGCCAGGCTTCACGTACTCGCAGCATACTGATGGCGTCGTCCAGCGAATCACGGTAGAGCACGATGCGCCCGTGAGGTGAGTGGGAGAGTTGGCGCAGAATCGATTTCCAGTCATCGTTGATATCAATACCGATAATTTCACTGCGCGGCACCATGATGTCATCAACGGTCATTTTTTCCAGATCGAGCACCGACAGCAGCATATCCTGATTGCGACGGGAAATTTGTGAGCGTGATTCGTGCACGATAGTGCGCAACTCTTCTTTGCTCAAAGAGCCGCTAACCACGATATCGGTTTTGATACCCATCATGCGCATCAGCATACGGGTGATAGCATTCAGCAACCAGACCAGCGGCATCATCAAAATTTGCAGCGGAGCCAGCAGAAAACTACTCGGATAAGCGACTTTTTCCGGGTACAGCGCGGCAATGGTTTTCGGCAATACCTCAGCAAATACCAGTACGACAAAAGTCAGCACACCAGTCGCAATTGCCACGCCCGCATCGCCGTACAAACGCATCCCAACAATAGTGCCGAGCGCGGAGGCAAGAATATTGACCAGGTTATTGCCGATTAACACCAGGCTTATCAGGCGGTCTGGCTTACGCAGCAATTTTTCGACGCGTTTGGCCGAGCGATTACCCTGTTTCGCCATATGTCGCAGACGATAGCGGTTGAGGGTCATCATTCCGGTTTCGGACCCGGAAAAATAGGCTGAAATGACCACCATGATGATCAGAATAATGATCAACGTAGTAGTAGAAATGTGTTCCAGGGGAAACTCCTTTTCTGGGTTTAGCTGATTAACTGCTGGACAATTCGGCTGCCGAAGTAGGCCAGTGTCAGAATTACCGCGCCCGCAACGTTAAACCAGACGACGCGGCGTCCACGCCATCCTTCATGGTAATGTCCCCACAGCAGCACAATATAGACAAACCACGCCACGATAGAGAGCACAGCCTTGTCGATATTTTCCATGCTAAATAGGTTGTGCATGTAGAACAGGCCAGTGCAAAGCGTGAGCGTTAGCAGCACCACGCCAATCTGCGTGATGTGGAACATTTTACGCTCGATACTCATCAATGGCGGCATTTCCTGGTTAAATGCCAGCTTCTTGTTCTTCAGTTGGTAATCAATCCACGCCAGTTGCAGCGCGTACAGGGCGGCGATAATTAGCGTGGCATAGGAAAAGAGCGATAAGCCAATGTGCACCAGCATCCCAGGCGTTGCTTCCAGATGGGTGATGTATTCATTGGGCATGAAGGTCGCCAGCGCCAGGTTGATAAGCGCAAAGGCATAGACAATGGGTAGCAGCAACCAGCCACGATTGCGAGAAGCCACAATGGTCATTACCGTACAGATCATCAAACTGACCAATGAACCAACGTTCAGCAGGCTGAGGTTTTGTCCGCTATCACCGTCGGGCAGGATGCGGGCTTCCAGAGCGATTGCGTGGCAGACCAGCGCAATGACCGCAGAAATAATAGCCATGCGCCGCCAGCCGCCGTTTTTTTGCAGCAGACCGGGAACAATCAGCGCAAGACTGACGGAGTAGGCGACAAGCGCGAGCAGAGCAAAAACGGGCATAGTGATGTCGACAGTTTGAGCAATAAGAAAGAGAAGCAGTATAGCGTCAGGTGAACGCTGCTCCAACCGTTGCATAACAACAAAGACGCCTTCATGTTATACTGCGGCAAAATACTGATGATGTGTCGCGATTGCGGCCAACCGTTTCCACCCCAGGCGAGAGACAATGTTTGATAATTTAACCGATCGTTTGTCGCGCACGCTGCGCAATATCAGTGGCCGTGGACGCCTCACTGAAGACAACGTAAAAGATACGCTGCGCGAAGTGCGCATGGCGCTGCTGGAGGCGGACGTCGCTCTGCCGGTAGTGCGTGAGTTTATCAATCGCGTAAAAGAGAAAGCGGTTGGTCATGAAGTTAATAAGAGCCTGACGCCGGGGCAGGAGTTCGTCAAAATCGTCCGTAACGAACTGGTTGCGGCGATGGGCGAAGAGAACCAGACCCTGAACCTGGCGGCGCAACCGCCTGCGGTCGTGCTGATGGCGGGCCTGCAAGGTGCCGGTAAAACAACCAGCGTTGGTAAACTCGGTAAGTTCCTGCGCGAGAAGCACAAGAAGAAAGTGCTGGTGGTTTCTGCCGACGTTTATCGCCCGGCGGCAATCAAACAGCTTGAGACGCTGGCAGAGCAGGTGGGCGTTGATTTCTTCCCTTCTGATGTTGGTCAGAAGCCGGTAGATATCGTTAACGCGGCGCTGAAAGAAGCCAAACTGAAATTCTACGACGTGCTGCTGGTGGATACCGCTGGTCGTCTGCACGTTGACGAAGCGATGATGGACGAGATCAAACAAGTCCATGCGTCGATTAACCCGGTTGAAACCCTGTTTGTGGTTGACGCCATGACCGGTCAGGATGCGGCCAATACGGCAAAAGCATTCAATGAAGCGTTACCGCTTACCGGCGTAGTGTTGACCAAAGTGGACGGCGATGCCCGCGGCGGTGCGGCGCTCTCTATTCGTCACATCACTGGCAAACCGATCAAGTTTCTCGGTGTTGGCGAGAAAACTGAGGCGCTGGAGCCGTTCCATCCGGACCGCATCGCGTCGCGTATTCTCGGCATGGGCGACGTACTGTCGCTGATCGAAGATATCGAAAGCAAAGTTGACCGCGCGCAGGCAGAGAAATTAGCCAGCAAGCTGAAAAAAGGCGACGGCTTCGATCTCAACGATTTTCTTGAGCAACTGCGCCAGATGAAAAATATGGGCGGCATGGCTAGCCTGATGGGCAAGCTGCCGGGCATGGGGCAGATCCCGGATAATGTTAAGTCGCAGATGGACGATAAAGTGCTGGTGCGTATGGAAGCCATCATCAACTCGATGACGATGAAAGAGCGCGCTAAGCCAGAAATCATCAAAGGTTCGCGTAAGCGTCGTATCGCTGCCGGTTGCGGTATGCAGGTGCAGGACGTTAACCGCCTTCTGAAGCAGTTCGACGACATGCAGCGCATGATGAAGAAAATGAAGAAGGGCGGAATGGCGAAGATGATGAGAAGCATGAAGGGGATGATGCCGCCGGGATTTCCTGGTCGCTAAATGACCTTATGCGACAGAGTTATTAACTGCTGATTGCATTTTCTCCAGAAATCAGTAAAATTTTCGGGCTTTTAATATGACACCGGACTCCGTTCCTCGATGGGGTCCGGTTGTTTTATTCACACAAGAGGATGTTATGGTAACTATTCGTTTAGCACGTCACGGCGCTAAAAAGCGTCCGTTCTACCAGGTTGTTGTCGCTGACAGCCGTAATGCACGCAACGGTCGCTTCATCGAGCGCGTTGGTTTCTTCAACCCAATCGCTAGCGAAAAAGAAGAAGGCACTCGCCTGGATCTGGATCGCATCGCTCACTGGGTTGGCCAGGGCGCAACTATTTCTGATCGCGTTGCTGCGCTGATCAAAGAAGTAAACAAAGCAGCTTAATCTGTCACGGTGGTCATGATGAGCAAACAACTCACCGCGCAAGCACCTGTTGATCCCATCGTTTTGGGAAAAATGGGTTCGTCTTACGGTATTCGTGGGTGGCTCAGAGTGTTTTCTTCCACCGAAGACGCCGAAAGCATTTTTGACTATCAGCCCTGGTTTATCCAGAAGGCGGGTCAGTGGCAGCAAGTCCAGCTGGAAAGCTGGAAGCACCACAATCAGGACATGATCATCAAGCTGAAAGGCGTTGACGATCGTGATGCGGCGAACCTGCTGACGAATTGTGAAATTGTCGTGGATTCATCGCAGCTGCCTCAGCTTGAAGAGGGGGACTACTACTGGAAAGACCTGATGGGCTGCCAGGTAGTAACCACTGAAGGCTACGATCTCGGTAAAGTCGTCGATATGATGGAAACCGGATCTAATGACGTTCTCGTCATTAAGGCAAACCTGAAAGATGCGTTTGGTATCAAGGAACGTCTCGTACCGTTCCTCGATGGGCAGGTTATCAAGAAAGTCGATCTCACTACTCGTTCAATCGAAGTAGATTGGGATCCTGGTTTTTAAACCACCGGATAAACGGTAAAAGACGGCGCTATGTGGATTGGCATAATTAGCCTGTTTCCTGAAATGTTCCGCGCAATTACCGATTACGGGGTAACTGGCCGGGCAGTTAAAAATGGCCTGCTGAGCATCCAGAGCTGGAGTCCTCGCGACTTCACGCATGACCGGCACCGTACCGTGGACGATCGTCCTTACGGCGGCGGACCGGGGATGTTAATGATGGTGCAACCCTTGCGGGACGCCATTCATGCAGCAAAAGCCGCGGCGGGTGAAGGCGCAAAGGTGATTTATCTGTCACCACAGGGACGCAAGCTTGATCAAGCGGGCGTCAGCGAACTGGCAACGAATCAAAAATTGATTCTGGTGTGCGGTCGCTACGAAGGTATAGATGAGCGCGTGATCCAAACCGAAATTGACGAAGAATGGTCAATCGGCGATTACGTTCTCAGTGGTGGTGAGTTACCAGCAATGACGCTGATTGACTCCGTTTCTCGGTTTATTCCGGGAGTACTGGGACATGAAGCCTCGGCAACGGAAGATTCCTTTGCTGAAGGATTGCTGGATTGCCCGCACTATACGCGGCCTGAGGTGTTAGAAGGGATGGAAGTTCCGCCAGTGTTACTGTCGGGCAACCATGCCGAGATACGTCGCTGGCGTTTGAAACAGTCGCTGGGCCGTACCTGGCTTAGAAGACCTGAACTTCTGGAAAACCTGGCTCTGACTGAAGAGCAAGCAAGGTTGCTGGCGGAGTTCAAAACGGAACACGCACAACAGCAACATAAACATGATGGGATGGCGTAAGCCCCCGAGATATCAGTTTACCCAGGATAAGAGATTAAATTATGAGCAACATTATTAAGCAACTTGAACAAGAGCAGATGAAGCAGGACGTACCTTCCTTCCGTCCGGGTGATACCGTGGAAGTGAAAGTATGGGTTGTTGAAGGTTCCAAAAAACGTCTGCAGGCATTCGAGGGCGTGGTTATCGCTATTCGTAACCGCGGTCTGCACTCTGCATTCACTGTTCGTAAAATTTCCAACGGCGAAGGCGTTGAGCGTGTCTTCCAGACTCACTCTCCGGTAGTTGACAGCATTTCTGTCAAACGTCGTGGTGCTGTTCGTAAAGCTAAACTGTACTACCTGCGTGAGCGTACTGGTAAGGCTGCTCGTATCAAAGAGCGTCTTAACTAAGATTTCGCTTAAGCGACATCCTGTTAAGAAGGGCTGGCCAATTGGCTGGCCCTTTTTTATCTGTTTGCTGGTGTTTTAAGGGGTAGTAATCACCACTGCGACGCGGCGGTTCTCGGCGCGGCCCTGGGCGGTCTTGTTACTGGCTATGGGATATTTTTTTCCTAAACCCTGTGTGGTGAGATTGCTGCGTGGAATTTGTCCACCCATAGCCCATGCATCGGCCACGACATTCGCCCGTTTCAATGATAAGCCTTCGTTGTAACTGTCTTCACCATAGTTATCGGTGTGTCCATCCATACGGGCATGTGTTAGCCCTGTCGAGGCCAATTTGGCTGCCATGGTTTGGATCTGTTGCTGGCTTTCCGGGAGCAATTTGTAGTCATTTTTTGCGAACAGAATGGCATCTGATAAGCCCAGCGACCAGTCGCCGGCGGATTCAGTAAATCCATAAGATTGCATAGCGGCGACTTGCTCAGGAGTAAACTTTCCCTGAGGGGACTGGCAGCCAGTCAGTATTAGTGAGGTGAAAATCAGGGGTGCTACCAGGTGCTTTATCATATCGATATATCCTTGTTATCTCACCAGCTTTTCGGCACGCTGGTGTTTGGCCTGATACATATTGTGATCGGCAAGCTCTTGTAATTTTTCCGCAGAGGCGTGCTCAATGGTCATCGCGTAACCAATGCTTAATGTCATGGTGGTCTGATGACCATTATGAAGATCAAACGGGAGATTAAAGATTTGTGTCAGTGCTGAGCATATCTGCTGCACTTCAGATTCTGACTGTACATCATAGAGCACCATAGCGAATTCATCGCCGCCCAGGCGGTATGCTTTATGTCGCAGCCCGCCAACTTCAGCTAACCGTTTTGCGATTTCAATCAAGACTCTATCGCCCGTCGCATGACCCCAGGTATCATTGATGTATTTGAAATTATCGCCATCAAGAAATAGTAACGCCGACGTTTTTCGGGCATCGGAATTGTTCATCAACGTGTTGATGCCGCTACGAAACGCTGCGCGGTTAGCCAGCCCGGTTAATGGGTCATGTAGCGCGGTACGTAGAAGCTGCGCATTTTTAGCCTGTAAACGAAGCTGCCACTCTTCCATTTCATCCAGCAGACTGTTGAAGTCGAGAGCGAAGCGGTGAAACTCAGCGATACGTTCTTCCGAAACTCGTCGGGAAAAATTGCGGTTGGAACGCACATCATGTACGACATCGGTGATATTTTTCAGTGCTTCCACCAGGCCATTGTGCAAATGGCGGGTGAGGGTAATTGCGATGCCTGATGCCAGCAGAATACAACCGGTCAGTACGGCGAGCGAAAACCAGATAAAATGGCTGATTGAACTGTCGCGAGCGGTTAAGCGTACTTCGCCAATGGTTTCACCATTGTGACGAATCGGCTGAATGATGGGGGCGGGGAAGAGCCAGTGGCTTATGAAATTGCTGAAAGTATCGCCTGGATCCTTACGGGTGTAATGCCAGGACGCCAGAATATTTTGCTGCTTATCACGTACTTCTGCAGTTGAAAATTGCCCTTGCTGGCCCAGCGCTGCCAGTGTTTCAGTTGCTGCAGGGCCATCGGCAAAAACGACAGCTGCTTCCAGACTGTAAGTCATTGTTGCTGCTGTCAGTGCCAGGTTTTTTTGCGCGTACTGTTTCAGGGTCAGCACCGAGGTCACGGAAAGCAGCAACCAGATCAGCATCATAGTGATAAATATGCTGGTGATACTGATGTTGCGTAATGCTCTTTTAAACGTGGGGCGCTTATTAAGAGAATTATCGGGTGATGCTGCCAACTTACTGATTTAGTGTATGATGGTGTTTTTGAGGTGCTCCAGTGGCTTCTGTTTCTATCA
>NZ_JAVUPQ010000056.1:0-26919 GCF_032029835.1 Escherichia sp. AM3
CGGTGGAGCTGCATGACAAAGTCATCGGGCATTATCTGAACATAAAACACTATCAATAAGTTGGAGTCATTACCTAAGGTTCCAAAGAAACACTCCACCACAGCATTATCCAGACAATTGCCTTTTCTGGACATGCTTTGTTTAATACCATGTTCTTTAAGGATATTTTGATATCTTCTCATACGATACTGCCATCCCTGGTCAGAGTGCAGAACAGGATGCTCGTGAGGATTAAGCTTTTTGAATGCCTGATCGAGCATATTCTCAACCATGTTCATCACTGGTCTTTCCGAAAGGCTGTAAGAAATAACTTCGTTGTTGAAGAGATCTATTACTGGAGACAAATACAGCTTGCGCCCATTGACTGCAAATTCAGTAACATCGGTAACCCACTTCTCGTTTGGCCGCGTAGCCTTGAAATCTCTTTGGAGAACATTAGGGGCGGTTTGCCCTACCTCTCCTCTGTAAGAGCGGTATCGCTTGACCTTAATCGCTGCTTTAAGTGAGAGGGTTCCTATCAGGCGCTGAACAGCTTTATGGTTAATCTGTTTCCCTTCTCGATGAAGAGACAGCGTTACCCTACGGTATCCGTATCGGCCTCTATTCTCGTGATAAATCTCACTAATACGCTTTTTAACGTCCGCATACTTGTCAGGCTTGCTGAGAGCCTTTAGATGATAATAAAACGTACTGCGCGGTATCTCCGCAGCCCTGAGAAGCTCATCAAGAGGATAAAACTGCCTTAGCTCGTTGAGTACTTTCACTTTTTCGTGGGATGAGCTAAGGCTTTCAGCTTTTTTAGATACATAAGCCGCGTTTCAAGAAATCGAACTTGCCTTTCAAGATCCTCAATGCGTCGGTCTTTTGACAGCTCCAATGCTGATGCCGCTTTTTCTGGATCAACTGATATTGCAATGTTTCTTTTGGTGCCAATCTTGAGCGCGCGTAAACCAGCTTCTCCGCGCTCTTCATAGACCTTCAGCCACCTGGCTACAGAACCACTACCAGCAAGCATAAAGTGAGCAGCAGCCTGATTAAGGGACATGTGCTGCTCGATCACAGCTTTCACGACCTTAATACGCAACTCTGGATCAGCACTAACGCCTTTAGGTTTGGGAATTAAACCTTTTTCTCCATGTTTTTCATAGAGGGCAACCCATGTCCTGACCTGGGTTCGGGGGACACCAAAACGTGCCGAGATGATCCTGTAACCATCATCAGTTGTGAAGTAGTGATTCACGACTTCAAGGCGCTTTTCAAAAGGGTATTTTGGCTTTGACATATTAGGGGCTATTCCATTTCATCGTCCAACAAAATGGGTGCAGTACATACTCGTTGGAAATCAACACAGGAGGCTGGGAATGCCGCAGAAATATAGATTACTTTCTTTAATAGTGATTTGTTTCACGCTTTTATTTTTCACCTGGATGATAAGAGATTCACTGTGTGAATTGCATATTAAACAGGAGAGTTATGAGCTGGCGGCGTTTTTAGCCTGCAAATTGAAAGAGTAAGAGTCTTCGGCGGGAAATTATTCCCGCCTTACTTACGGCGTTGCGCATTCTCATTGCACCCAAATTTATTCTTCACAAAAATAATAATAGATTTTATTACGCGATCGATTATTTATTTCCTGAAAACAAATAAAAAAATCCCCGCCAAATGGCAGGGATCTTAGATTCTGTGCTTTTAAGCAGAGATTACAGGCTGGTTACGTTACCAGCTGCCGGGCCTTTAGCGCCGCTTTCGATGGTGAAGGACACTTTCTGACCTTCGTCCAGAGATTTGTAACCATCGTTCTGGATAGCAGAGAAGTGTACGAACACATCTTTAGAGCCATCGTCAGGAGTGATGAAGCCGAAGCCTTTGTCAGCGTTGAACCATTTTACGATACCAGTCATTTTACCGGACATAGTGTATTACCTTTAATAATTAAGTGTGCCTTTCGGCGATATGGCGTGCTTTACAGATTTTGAAGCGTTAAAGGAATGTGCACTACGAGGGGTATCAACGATAACTCTTGAAGGGACTTGCCTTACTACACTGCTTTAATGGTCTGTACGTCAAACCGTTGATGTGCATTAAGCCACGCATTGGCGGGTGATGCAACAATTATTTTTCATATTTATGATTAATCGGTTGGAAAACGGTCCTGTCATCAGGACCGTAAACAGCAATAAAGTGGATAAAAGTCTATTCCATCAACTGCTTACTTAATGCCGGGTTGGCTTGAATCAAACGCATCAATTTTAGTTCGGCACTTGAAGGCTTCACGCGTCTGGATTCCCATTCCTTTACCATGGCGACTGATACGCCCAAAACCCGGGCGAAATCATCGATTTTTAATCCTGTCCCTTTTCGTAACTGCTCAATTTCGGTACAGGACGTTGTTCTGTGCGTCAGGGTAATTTTCTGCGTTTCATCTTTAAAAACAATCTGTTCCAGGCTGCTCAACAGCTCATGCATTGGATCTTTATATTCCATTGAAAACTCCTCAAATCACACTGCGGGATCGTGAATTGCATCGAAGCTCATTAAGAATAGTCGGGAAAAGCAGACACAGCGGGGTGAAGTCAGGGCATGCTCTGGCTATGATTCGATTCAGCCTGTCATTTAGCGTGACTTATAGCCACCTAACGATCTGATAAATGCCGATATATCTCTTACCACTCCTGTTTTGTAAAGATTTCGAAAATCTAACCTTCTGCGAAGGCGTAAATCTCTGGCTACAAAAAAGGCAACGGCACTATCATTTTTTAACAATGAAACAACAAATTAACCTTGTTTCATTTTCTCCATGATTTTACCAGGAAGATTACGTAGAAAGGGTATCCTGCAAGCCTGTCCTGGACTATCCTTGTCACGTCAGACACGCGTGTGTCGTTGTGCGCTTTTTTTGGGTGAAAGGAGTAAGAAAATGGCGACAGGAAAGTCCTGCTCTCGCTGGTTTGCGCCTCTTGCGGCGTTATTAATGGTAGTTAGCCTGAGTGGGTGTTTTGATAAAGAAGGCGATCAGCGTAAAGCGTTTATCGACTTCCTGCAGAATACAGTGATGCGTAGCGGTGAACGTCTACCAACCCTGACTGCCGATCAGAAAAAACAGTTTGGTCCTTTTGTCTCTGATTACGCGATTCTGTATGGTTATTCTCAGCAGGTGAATCAGGCGATGGATTCCGGTCTGCGCCCGGTTGTAGACAGCGTTAACGCAATTCGCGTACCGCAGGATTACGTTACGCAAAGCGGTCCGCTGCGTGAAATGAACGGTTCGCTGGGTGTGCTGGCGCAACAACTGCAAAATGCGAAGTTGCAGGCCGATGCTGCGCACTCTGCGCTAAAACAGAGCGATGATTTGAAACCGGTCTTTGATCAGGCATTCACCAAAGTGGTAACGACGCCAGCTGATGCATTGCAACCGTTGATTCCGGCGGCACAAACTTTCACGCAACAACTGGTGATGGTTGGAGACTACATTGCTCAGCAAGGTACTCAGGTGAGCTTTGTCGCAAATGGCATCCAGTTCCCGACTTCACAGCAGGCAAGTGAATATAACAAACTGATTGCGCCATTACCGGCACAGCATCAGGCGTTTAATCAGGCCTGGACTACAGCAGTTACTGCAACCCAATAAAGAGTAAAAGCCCGAGCGATTATCGGGCTTTACTCTACGCAGTCGCGGCTTAGTCCGCGACGTGCGGATTCACACAGTTCTTCTCAACCTTTCCTTGTAACGCATCAATCAAATTATCCACGGCACAGGCGGCCATGCCATAACGCGTCTCATGGGTGGCAGATCCAATATGCGGTACTGCGACGACGTTGGCCATTGAGAGCAACGGCGAATCTACGGACAGTGGCTCTTGTTCGAAGACATCCAGCCCGGCAGCGTGAATTTCGCCTTTCTGCAATGCTGCGATCAGTGCATTTTCGTCAACCACCGGGCCACGTCCGGCATTAATGAAAATGGCGGAGGATTTCATTTTGGCGAATTGTTCTGCGCCAAACAGATGATGCGTCTCATCAGTTAACGGCAGGATCAGGCAAACGAAATCTGACTCTTGTAACAGAGTATCCAAATCGCAGTAGCGGGCGTTGAAGCGTTCTTCTGCTTCTTTATGGTGGCGGCGCGCGTTATAGAGGATGGGCATGTTGAAGCCAAAGTGCGCACGTTGTGCCAGCGCCATGCCGATCCGTCCCATCCCGACAATGCCCAGTGTTTTATGGTGAACGTCAGTGCCGTACCAGTCCGGGCCTATGCTCGCGGTCCATTCGCCTGCTTTTACCCGTTCTGCTACCTCCACAACCCGACGAGCGGTAGACAACACCAGCGCCATCAGCGTATCGGCGACGGTTTCTGTTAATACGGTTGGCGTGTGCATCAGCAGAATTTTTCGGGCGGTAAGCGCATCGACATCAAAAGTGTCATAGCCGACGGAGATCGTTGATGTGGCACGCAGTTTCGGCATTTTTTCCAGCAATGCGGCATCAACATTCTCGTTTGAACCCAGTAAACCTTCAGCTTCGGCAAAAATTGCTGCATTTTGTTCGACGGTTTGTGGGCTGAGGTTTGCCACCTGGTGAACGGTGAAATGCTCTTGCAGGCGTTGCAGTAAATCATCAGGTAAGGCTTTGTAGAGGATAACGGACGGCTTCATGCTTCTCTCCATTCACTGATAAGGCGATCACCTTAGCCTGAAATATGATGAAGGAAAACTGAAGAATGCCAGGTGATTTCTGCATCACCTGGCATGAAAGGGATTACAGCGGGCTTAAGGTAATTTCTACACGGCGGTTTTGCGCCTTACCTTCTGCGGTGCTGTTGCTGGCGATTGGGTTAGCCGGGCCAAGGCCCTGAGTACGGATGCGGCTGGCGTCCACGCCCTGGGTGATCAACGCGCTGGCAACGGAATCCGCACGCTGCTGGGAGAGACGCATGTTCAGGTCGTGACCCCCCGTGCTGTCGGTATAACCAATCACGTTAACCGCCGTTTTCGGATACTCTTTCAGCACCATTGCCACGCCGGTCAGGGTGTTAGCGCCTGCCGGTTTCAGAGTCGCGCTGCTGCTGTCGAAGGTCACATTGTTCGGCATATTGAGGATAATGTTATCCCCGCTGCGGGTTACGCTAACACCAGTGCCGCGCATTTTGTCGCGCAGCTTCGCTTCCTGCACATCCATGTAATAACCAACGCCGCCGCCCAGAGCTGCGCCTGCTGCTGCGCCAATCAGCGCGCCTTTACCGCGATCTTTCTTCGAAGAAGAGAGCGCACCAATACCCGCGCCCACGAGAGAGCCCAGACCTGCGCCGATAGCAGATTTACCTGCTTCGCGTTCGCCGGTGTAAGGGTTAGTTGTGCAGCCAGATACCGCCAGAGCGCCACTCACTACGGCGGCAATAAGATAAACACGTTTCTTCATTGTTAATCCTTAATAACCTTTTTATTCTTTGCCACGGGTTCCGTGGCGGGAGATTATGCCGCGTGAACATGAAGATTATTCCTGGGAATACTCGGAAATTTGTAAGTAATATTTAACTGCTCAATACATCTAACCTTTCAGGAGTCTTCGGTTTGGCCAACTCATCCTCACGATATTCCGTTCTGACTGCCGCCCACTGGGGGCCCATGCTGGTTGAAACCGACGGCGAAACCGTGTTTAGCTCGCGTGGCGCGTTAGCCACAGGAATGGAAAACTCCTTGCAGAGCGCGGTTCGCGACCAGGTTCACAGCAATACGCGGGTACGATTTCCAATGGTGCGCAAAGGCTTTCTCGCGTCACCGGAAAACCCGCAAGGCATTCGTGGGCAGGATGAATTTGTTCGCGTGAGTTGGGATGAGGCGCTGGATCTTATTCACCAACAACATAAACGCATTCGTGAGGCTTATGGTCCGGCATCGATTTTTGCTGGTTCCTACGGCTGGCGTTCAAACGGCGTGCTGCATAAGGCCTCGACATTATTACAACGCTATATGGCGCTGGCAGGCGGTTATACCGGGCATCTGGGGGATTATTCGACCGGCGCGGCACAGGCGATCATGCCGTATGTCGTGGGTGGTAGCGAAGTTTATCAACAGCAGACCAGTTGGCCGCTGGTGCTGGAACATAGCGATGTCGTGGTGCTGTGGAGTGCTAATCCACTCAATACGCTGAAAATTGCGTGGAATGCATCCGATGAGCAGGGGCTTTCTTACTTTTCTGCACTGCGTGACAGTGGGAAAAAGCTGATCTGCATTGATCCAATGCGATCGGAAACCGTCGATTTCTTTGGCGATAAAATGGAGTGGGTGGCACCGCACATGGGCACCGATGTTGCGCTGATGCTGGGGATCGCCCATACGCTGGTGGAAAATGGTTGGCACGACGAAGCGTTTCTGGCGCGTTGCACCACAGGTTATGCCGTCTTCGCCTCTTATTTGCTGGGCGAGAGTGACGGAATAGCGAAAACCGCCGAATGGGCAGCAGAGATTTGTGGTGTTGGCGCAGCGAAAATCCGCGAGCTGGCGGCTATTTTCCACCAAAATACCACCATGCTGATGGCAGGCTGGGGAATGCAGCGCCAACAGTTTGGTGAGCAAAAACACTGGATGATCGTCACGCTGGCAGCAATGTTGGGGCAAATCGGCACACCCGGCGGCGGTTTTGGTCTTTCTTACCATTTTGCCAATGGTGGTAACCCCACGCGGCGTTCTGCGGTGCTCTCTTCCATGCAGGGCAGCTTGCCGGGTGGCTGCGATGCGGTAGATAAAATCCCTGTGGCCCGCATTGTTGAAGCACTGGAAAACCCTGGTGGCGCATATCAACACAACGGTATGGACCGACATTTTCCGGATATTCGTTTTATCTGGTGGGCGGGCGGTGCCAACTTTACTCATCATCAGGATACCAACCGCCTGATCCGTGCCTGGCAAAAACCGGAGCTGGTGGTGATCTCCGAATGTTTCTGGACGGCGGCGGCGAAACACGCGGATATCGTTCTGCCTGCGACCACCTCGTTTGAGCGTAATGATCTCACCATGACCGGCGATTACAGTAATCAGCATCTGGTGCCCATGAAGCAAGTGGTGCCGCCACGCTATGAAGCGCGTAATGATTTTGATGTTTTTGCCGAGTTAAGTGAACGCTGGGAGAAGGGCGGTTATGCACGTTTTACGGAAGGAAAAAGTGAGCTGCAATGGCTGGAAACGTTTTATAACGTTGCCCGACAGCGCGGGGCAAGCCAGCAGGTTGAATTGCCGCCATTTGCTGAGTTCTGGCAAGCCAACCAGTTAATTGAGATGCCGGAAAACCCGGACAGCGAGCGGTTTATTCGCTTCGCTGATTTTTGCCGCGATCCGCAGGCGCATCCATTAAAAACCGCCAGCGGTAAGATTGAAATCTTCTCGCAGCGTATTGCCGATTACGCTTATCCGGATTGCCCGGGGCATCCAATGTGGCTGGAGCCGGACGAATGGCAGGGCAATGCCGAACCAGAACAGTTGCAGGTACTTTCTGCCCATCCGGCGCACCGCCTGCACAGCCAGCTGAATTACAGTTCTCTGCGCGAATTGTACGCGGTAGCAAACCGTGAGCCTGTCACCATTCATCCTGACGATGCTCAGGCGCGCGGCATAACCGAAGGGGATATGGTGCGGGTGTGGAACTCCCGTGGGCAGATCCTTGCCGGAGCGGTCATTAGCGAGGGAATTAAACCTGGCGTGATTTGCATTCACGAAGGGGCATGGCCGGATCTGGATTTAACCGCTGACGGTATTTGTAAAAACGGCGCAGTGAACGTGCTGACCAAAGATCTCCCCAGCTCGCGGCTGGGGAATGGCTGTGCGGGTAATACGGCGCTGGCATGGCTGGAAAAATACAACGGTCCGGAACTGACACTTACAGCGTTTGAACCACCGGCCAGCTCATAATCCAGGTGGGTAGTTGGGTTTCATCCTGCCATGCGCAATCGACAATGTGAAAACCCTGCGCACGGTAAAAATCTATCGCCGGTTGATTTTTTTGATAAACCTCCAGCATCAGATGGGGATAGCGCTGCTGCACATACTGCATCAGCGCCTTACCAATACCGCGTCTGACGGCCTTCGGTGCGACAAACATTGCTGCCAGAAATCGGCCTTCCATAATGCTGACAAAACCGAGAAGCTTACCGTCCTCTTCCCAGACCCAGTTTTGCGCATTGGCAAGATAGGCATCCCGCACCAGCGGAATGCAGTCACGCCAGTAATTCGCTTTTATAAAGGGATGCCCCCAGGTTGTACTTTCCAGCCACAGTTCGAGGATCGCGGGGAGTTCTGAACGTTGCGCTTCCCGAATCATGGTTTATTTCCCGGATAGCAACAGCAGCCAACCACATGATCATTCACCAGCCCACATGCCTGCATAAAGGAGTAACAGATTGTGGTGCCGACAAACTTAAAACCACGTTTTTTCAGTGCCTTAGATAGGGCGTCGGAGGCGGACGTAGATGTGGGAATTTCGCTCAACGTTGTGGCTTGTGTCACCTGTGGCTGATGATTTACAAACGACCAGACAAAGTCGGCAAACGGTTCGCCGTTCTGTTCCATTTGCAGGTACGCCCGCGCATTACCAATAATTGCCTGAATTTTCCCTCGATGGCGGATAATCCCGGCGTCCTGTACCAGTCTTTCGACATCCTCTTCCTGCATTGCGGCAACCTTCACCGGATCGAACTGATGAAAGCAGGCGCGATAGTTTTCGCGTTTTTTGAGGACGGTGATCCACGATAACCCAGCCTGCTGCCCTTCAAGGCAGATCATTTCGAACAGTTTTTTACTGTCAGTTTCAGGCACGCCCCACTCATTATCATGGTAGGCAATATAAAGCGGGTCCTGACTCACCCAGCCGCAACGTTCCATACTTTCCCTCGCTATGTACCCGATCGTAAAAATTTCAGCCGCTTTTCTTGACGCATCGGTGAAAAAGTCAATATTTAATACAGGGCTACTATGCCCGATATCCTTCATACAATGACAATAATATTGCCGAATTCGGCTCTTCCCTGGAGTCGTGTTAATGATCATAAAAAAAAGCGGTGGTCGCTGGCAGCTAAGCCTGCTGGCGAGCGTGGTAATCAGTGCCTTTTTTCTCAACACAGCTTACGCCTGGCAACAAGAATATATCGTTGATACGCAACCCGGACTTTCCACAGAGCGTTACACCTGGGATAGTGATCATCAACCTGATTACAACGATATTTTGTCGCAACGTATTCAAAGTAGCCAAAGGGCGCTGGGACTGGAAGTCAATCTGGCGGAAGAAACCCCTGTGGATGTGACCAGCAGTATGAGTATGGGCTGGAATTTTCCTTTATATGAACAGGTTACAACCGGCCCGGTCGCGGCATTACATTACGATGGCACAACCACCTCGATGTATAACGAGTTTGGCGACAGTACTACCACGCTGACCGATCCGTTATGGCATGCCAGCGTGAGTACCTTAGGCTGGCGTGTTGACTCCCGGCTTGGCGATCTCCGACCCTGGGCGCAAATCAGCTATAACCAGCAATTTGGCGAGAATATCTGGAAGGCGCAATCAGGCCTGAGCCGGATGACGGCGACAAACCAGAACGGCAACTGGCTGGATGTCACCGTAGGCGCTGATATGTTGCTCAATCAAAATATTGCCGCCTATGCCGCGCTAACTCAGGCAGAAAATACCACTAATAATAGCGACTATCTGTATACGATGGGGGTTAGCGCCAGATTTTAACGTAACAGTCACAATTGAAACCATTAAATAACAATAGTTGTGGCGATAGTGGGTGCTAACTTACCAAATAATAAATTTGGTGAATAATTGTCGCGTCATTCATTCCTGAACTAAGGCATTTCATTCCGTTCTGATGGCATTTCATGCCGTTTTTCCCCAGGCATAAAGTGCACTTCGTTATGGTTGTCGGCAGAGATTTTTCCTTTTTATTACTGCAGGAATACTGCCATGACACCTTCAAATTATCAGCGTACCCGCTGGCTGACACTCATCGGTACTATCATTACCCAGTTTGCGCTGGGGTCGGTTTATACCTGGAGCCTGTTTAATGGCGCGCTTTCCGCCAAGCTGGATGCGCCGGTAAGCCAGGTCGCTTTCTCTTTCGGCTTGTTAAGTCTGGGGCTGGCAATTTCGTCTTCTGTTGCGGGCAAATTACAGGAACGTTTTGGCGTTAAACGCGTCACCATGGCTTCCGGCATTTTGCTGGGATTAGGCTTCTTCCTGACAGCGCATTCTGACAACCTGATGATGCTGTGGTTAAGCGCCGGTGTGCTGGTGGGACTGGCAGATGGCGCGGGTTATCTGCTGACGCTCTCTAACTGTGTGAAGTGGTTCCCGGAGCGTAAAGGTCTGATCTCCGCGTTCGCTATCGGTTCTTATGGTCTGGGTAGCCTGGGTTTCAAATTTATCGACACGCAGCTGCTGGAAACGGTCGGTCTGGAAAAAACCTTTGTGATTTGGGGAGCGATTGCGCTGTTGATGATTGTTTTCGGCGCAACGTTAATGAAAGACGCACCAAAACAGGAAGTGAAAACCAGCAATGGTGTGGTGGAGAAAGATTACACGCTGGCAGAGTCGATGCGTAAACCGCAGTACTGGATGTTAGCGGTAATGTTCCTGACCGCCTGCATGAGCGGCCTGTACGTGATTGGGGTAGCGAAAGATATCGCCCAAAGTCTGGCACACCTTGATGTGGTTTCCGCAGCCAATGCAGTCACTGTTATTTCCATCGCCAACCTTTCAGGTCGTCTGGTGCTGGGTATTCTGTCTGACAAAATCGCCCGTATCCGTGTTATTACCATTGGTCAGGTGATATCGCTGGTGGGTATGGCGGCCCTGCTGTTTGCACCATTGAATGCAGTGACGTTCTTTGCAGCGATTGCCTGCGTGGCATTTAACTTTGGCGGCACTATTACCGTCTTTCCGTCACTGGTCAGTGAGTTCTTTGGCCTCAATAACCTGGCGAAAAACTACGGTGTGATTTATCTCGGTTTCGGTATCGGTAGCATTTGTGGTTCGATTATCGCCTCACTGTTTGGCGGCTTCTATGTGACCTTCTACGTGATTTTCGCCCTGCTGATTCTGTCATTGGCGCTTTCTACGACGATTCGTCAGCCAGAGCAGAAAATGTTGCGTGAGGCGCATGGCTCCCTTTAATGCTCAGCCGCGAGCTACTGGGCTTCAGCTTCCGTGTGCATCAAACGCATCAACGAAATGTATAAACAATGACTCGTAAAATTTGGGCCAATTAACTGGCCCTTTTTACTGCTTTTTGTAACGCTAAAGTCTCTTTTCAAACTTGCATTTTTGTAAATTTGTGCTTCATGCACACTCTTTCCCCACACTTTTTCCCTTTGCTGTGGTCTACTTATTCGCGCGTGTAGATTTTACTTATCTGACTACCTCCGCACTTTTTCCCTGCCGGGCCTGAAAAGCCACTAAGCAGGGTGTTATCACCTGTTTGTCCAGGGTTTGTTTGCATGAGATACATCAAATCGATTACACAGCAGAAGCTGAGCTTTTTGCTTGCAATCTATATTGGCCTTTTTATGAATGGCGCGGTTTTTTACCGCCGCTTCGGCAGCTATGCGCACGATTTTACCGTCTGGAAAGGCATTTCTGCTGTTGTTGAACTGGCCGCCACCGTACTGGTGACCTTCTTTTTACTACGTCTTCTTTCGCTGTTTGGCCGCCGCAGCTGGCGTATTCTGGCATCGCTGGTGGTGCTCTTTTCCGCAGGTGCCAGCTATTACATGACCTTCCTTAATGTGGTCATTGGTTATGGCATCATCGCTTCCGTCATGACCACCGATATCGACCTGTCAAAAGAAGTTGTTGGTCTGAACTTTATTCTCTGGTTAATCGCCGTTAGTGCATTGCCTCTTATCCTTATCTGGAATAACCGCTGTCGCTACACCTTGCTCCGACAACTGCGAACCCCAGGGCAGCGTATTCGCAGCCTGGCGGTCGTCGTACTGGCGGGTATTATGGTTTGGGCACCGATTCGTTTGCTGGATATCCAGCAGAAGAAAGTGGAGAGGGCGACCGGCGTTGATTTGCCGAGTTATGGCGGTGTCGTAGCGAACTCTTATCTGCCATCAAACTGGCTTTCTGCGTTGGGGCTGTATGCCTGGGCGCGGGTCGATGAATCTTCCGATAATAATTCATTGCTTAATCCGGCGAAGAAATTCACTTATCAGGCACCGCAAAACGTTGATGACACTTATGTCGTGTTTATCATCGGTGAAACCACGCGTTGGGACCATATGGGTATTTTCGGCTATGAGCGTAATACCACGCCGAAACTGGCCCAGGAGAAAAATCTGGCGGCGTTCCGTGGTTACTCCTGTGATACCGCAACCAAACTCTCACTGCGTTGCATGTTTGTACGTCAGGGGGGCGCGGAAGATAATCCGCAGCGCACATTAAAAGAACAGAACATTTTCGCGGTTCTGAAGCAGTTAGGATTCAGTTCTGACCTCTACGCTATGCAGAGCGAAATGTGGTTCTACAGCAACACGATGGCGGACAACATTGCTTATCGTGAGCAGATTGGTGCGGAGCCACGTAATCGTGGCAAGCCGGTAGATGATATGTTGCTGGTAGACGAAATGCAGCAATCGCTAGGGCGCAACCCGGATGGTAAGCATCTGATCATTCTGCATACCAAAGGTTCGCATTTTAACTACACCCAGCGTTATCCGCGTAGCTTCGCGCAGTGGAAGCCGGAATGTATTGGTGTTGATAGCGGCTGTACCAAAGCGCAGATGATCAACTCCTATGACAACTCGGTGACCTATGTGGATCACTTTATCTCCAGCGTGATTGATCAGGTTCGCGATAAGAAAGCGATTGTGTTCTACGCAGCTGACCACGGTGAGTCAATTAATGAACGCGAGCACCTGCACGGCACGCCGCGTGAACTGGCACCGCCGGAGCAGTTCCGCGTACCGATGATGGTCTGGATGTCAGATAAATATCTGGAAAATCCGGCCAATGCGCAGGCGTTTGCGCAGCTGAAAAAAGAAGCCGACATGAAAGTGCCACGCCGTCACGTAGAGCTGTACGATACCATCATGGGTTGTCTTGGCTATACTTCACCGGATGGTGGAATTAACGAAAACAACAACTGGTGTCACATCCCGCAGGCAAAAGAGGCAGCGGCTAACTAAGCGGCCTGCTGACTTTCTCGCCGATCAAAAGGCATTTTGCTATTAAGGGATTGACGAGGGCGTATCTGCGCAGTAAGATGCGCCCCGCATTCGGTGATTGGCGCAGCCTGGTAGCGCACTTCGTTCGGGACGAAGGGGTCGGAGGTTCGAATCCTCTATCACCGACCAAATTCGAAAAGCCTGCTCAACGAGCAGGCTTTTTTGCATCTGCAGCTCATGAGGATGAGAACCTCCGGGGGCAGGGAGGTTCGACTCGACGTAGGCCTGATAAGACGCGTCAGCGTCGCATCAGGCAAATGTGCCGGCCATTGTCGGATGCGGCGCGACCGCCTTATTCGACCTACACGACACACATTTCCCTGCCAAATTTGCGCCCCATATCTCACTATCCATTAACGGATTTGTGACAGAAACCATTGTCTTTTTTTATATTTGCTTAAATCTTTTTTTGCGTTACTTATGGCTGGCCCTGGCATTTTCCGCTGTGCGTTTTAGCGTTCATGGTATTAATCGCTCAGATATCCACCTTTTCCTCAGATTTTTTTCATTAAATGCATAAAACTTAATCACCAAATGTTGCTAAATATTAAGCTGATTGTTCTGGTCATGTTGGAGTAGCACAAATTTCTCTGCTGCAAATAGCTGTTTGAAGTTTTTTTAATCTTTGTTTGTGGATTCTCACCGTTGGTGTAAATCCCGGTTGGCTGTATTGACGTTTTCACATTCTGTTGACAGATTGTAGGTCACGAGGGGCATTTTATGGAGGATCCGCACTGTTACACTGATGTTAATTAGTACGGCATCCCCACCTCATAACGTTGACCCGACCGGGCAAAAAACAAAAAAGGTCAGGCAGCGACAACCCACTGCAAAGGGTTAAAACAACAAACATCACAATTGGAGCAGAATAATGCGTATTTCCTTGAAAAAGTCAGGGATGCTGAAGCTTGGTCTCAGCCTGGTGGCTATGACCGTCGCAGCAAGTGTTCAGGCTAAAACTCTGGTTTATTGCTCAGAAGGATCTCCGGAAGGGTTTAACCCGCAGCTGTTTACCTCCGGCACCACCTATGACGCCTCTTCCGTCCCGCTTTATAACCGTCTGGTTGAATTTAAAATCGGCACCACCGAAGTGATCCCGGGCCTCGCTGAAAAGTGGGAAGTCAGCGAAGACGGTAAAACCTATACCTTCCATCTGCGTAAAGGTGTGAAGTGGCACGACAATAAAGAATTCAAACCGACGCGTGAACTGAACGCCGATGATGTGGTGTTCTCGTTCGATCGTCAGAAAAACGCGCAAAACCCGTACCATAAAGTTTCTGGCGGCAGCTACGAATACTTCGAAGGCATGGGCTTGCCAGAGCTGATCAGTGAAGTGAAAAAGGTGGACGACAACACCGTTCAGTTTGTGCTGACTCGCCCGGAAGCGCCGTTCCTCGCTGACCTGGCAATGGACTTCGCCTCTATTCTGTCAAAAGAATATGCTGATGCGATGATGAAAGCCGGTACACCGGAAAAACTGGACCTCAACCCAATCGGAACCGGTCCGTTCCAGTTACAGCAGTATCAAAAAGATTCCCGTATCCGCTACAAAGCGTTTGATGGCTACTGGGGCACCAAACCGCAGATCGATACGCTGGTTTTCTCTATTACCCCTGACGCTTCCGTGCGTTACGCGAAATTGCAGAAGAATGAATGCCAGGTGATGCCGTACCCGAACCCGGCAGATATCGCTCGCATGAAGCAGGATAAATCCATCAATCTGATGGAAATGCCGGGGCTGAACGTCGGTTATCTCTCGTATAACGTGCAGAAAAAACCACTCGATGACGTGAAAGTTCGCCAGGCTCTGACCTACGCGGTGAACAAAGACGCGATCATCAAAGCGGTTTATCAGGGCGCGGGCGTATCAGCGAAAAACCTGATCCCGCCAACCATGTGGGGCTATAACGACGACGTTCAGGACTACACCTACGATCCTGAAAAAGCGAAAGCCTTGCTGAAAGAAGCGGGTCTGGAAAAAGGTTTCTCCATCGACCTGTGGGCGATGCCGGTACAACGTCCGTATAACCCGAACGCTCGCCGCATGGCGGAGATGATTCAGGCAGACTGGGCGAAAGTCGGCGTGCAGGCCAAAATTGTCACCTACGAATGGGGTGAGTACCTCAAGCGTGCGAAAGATGGCGAGCACCAGACGGTAATGATGGGCTGGACTGGCGATAACGGGGATCCGGATAACTTCTTCGCCACCCTGTTCAGCTGCGCCGCCTCTGAACAAGGCTCCAACTACTCAAAATGGTGCTACAAACCGTTTGAAGATCTGATTCAACCGGCGCGTGCTACCGACGACCACAATAAACGCGTTGAACTGTACAAACAAGCGCAGGTGGTGATGCACGATCAGGCTCCGGCACTGATCATCGCTCACTCCACCGTGTTTGAACCGGTACGTAAAGAAGTTAAAGGCTATGTGGTTGATCCATTAGGCAAACATCACTTCGAAAACGTCTCTATCGAATAATTAAAAGCCATACAAGACTGATGGCAAAGGCAAAAATGCCTGATGCGCTCCGCTTATCAGGCCTACGAAAATTCTGCAATGTATTGAATTTGCACGATTTTGTAGGCCGGATAAGGCGTTAACGCCGCATCCGGCATAAACAAAGCGCACTTTGTCAACAATCTGTATACCCGGTGGCGCTGTGCCTCTGCGTGCAGCGCCATCCGGCAGCAATACTTCATTCCCTGTCCGATAAGGGCGGGAATTGATTTGTGAGCAATACAGACACGCAGTTCCAGGCTGCGGGTCACTATAGAGAATCCGGGTTATGTTGCAGTTTATTCTCCGACGTTTGGGACTCGTCATCCCCACGTTTATCGGTATTACCCTTCTCACATTTGCCTTTGTCCACATGATCCCGGGCGATCCGGTGATGATCATGGCGGGCGAACGTGGGATCTCCCCAGAGCGTCACGCGCAGCTGCTGGCTGAACTCGGCTTAGATAAACCGATGTGGCAGCAGTATCTCCATTACATTTGGGGCGTTATGCATGGCGATCTAGGCATTTCAATGAAAAGCCGCATCCCGGTTTGGGAAGAGTTCGTGCCGCGCTTCCAGGCCACGCTGGAACTTGGCGTCTGCGCGATGATTTTTGCTACGGCAGTCGGTATTCCGGTCGGCGTGCTGGCTGCGGTTAAACGCGGTTCCATTTTCGATCACACAGCGGTTGGCCTGGCGCTGACAGGTTATTCAATGCCTATCTTCTGGTGGGGCATGATGCTGATCATGCTGGTTTCGGTGCACTGGAACCTGACGCCCGTCTCCGGTCGCGTGAGCGATATGGTGTTCCTCGATGACTCCAATCCGTTAACCGGTTTTATGCTAATCGACACCGCCATCTGGGGTGAAGACGGCAACTTTATCGATGCCGTCGCCCATATGATCTTGCCTGCCATTGTGCTGGGTACTATTCCGCTGGCGGTCATTGTGCGTATGACACGTTCCTCGATGCTGGAAGTGCTGGGCGAGGATTACATCCGCACCGCGCGCGCCAAAGGGCTAACCCGCATGCGGGTGATTATCGTCCATGCGCTGCGTAACGCGATGCTGCCGGTGGTGACCGTTATCGGCCTGCAGGTGGGAACATTGCTGGCGGGGGCGATTCTGACCGAAACCATCTTCTCGTGGCCCGGTCTGGGACGCTGGTTGATTGACGCACTGCAACGCCGCGACTATCCGGTAGTGCAGGGCGGCGTATTGCTGGTGGCGACGATGATTATCCTCGTCAACTTGCTGGTCGATCTGCTGTACGGCGTGGTGAACCCGCGTATTCGTCATAAGAAGTAAGGGGACATCATGTCACAGGTTACTGAAAATAAAGTGATTAGCGCACCGGTGCCGATGACCCCGTTACAGGAGTTCTGGCACTATTTTAAACGCAACAAAGGCGCGGTCGTCGGGCTGGTTTACGTCGTCATCGTGCTGTTCATCGCGATCTTTGCCAACTGGATTGCACCCTATAACCCGGCGGAACAGTTCCGCGATGCACTGCTCGCCCCGCCAGCCTGGCAGGAAGGCGGCAGCATGGCGCACTTGCTGGGCACCGATGACGTAGGCCGTGATGTGCTGTCGCGCCTGATGTACGGTGCGCGCCTGTCGCTGCTGGTTGGCTGTCTGGTAGTTGTGTTATCGCTGATTATGGGCGTTATTCTCGGCCTGATCGCCGGTTACTTTGGCGGCCTGGTCGATAACATCATTATGCGCGTGGTCGATATCATGCTGGCGCTGCCAAGTCTGCTGCTGGCGCTGGTGCTGGTGGCAATTTTCGGCCCGTCGATTGGTAACGCCGCGCTGGCACTGACCTTCGTTGCCTTGCCGCACTATGTGCGCTTAACCCGCGCCGCCGTGCTGGTGGAAGTTAACCGCGATTACGTCACCGCGTCTCGCGTGGCGGGTGCCGGGGCGATGCGTCAGATGTTTATTAACATCTTCCCGAACTGCCTTGCGCCGCTGATTGTTCAGGCGTCGCTCGGTTTCTCTAACGCCATTCTCGATATGGCTGCTCTTGGTTTCCTCGGCATGGGGGCACAGCCGCCAACGCCTGAGTGGGGCACCATGCTCTCCGACGTGTTGCAGTTCGCGCAAAGCGCCTGGTGGGTCGTGACCTTCCCGGGTCTGGCGATCCTGCTGACGGTGCTGGCATTTAACCTGATGGGTGACGGTCTGCGTGACGCGCTCGATCCCAAACTGAAGCAGTAAGAGGTTCGAGATGGCGTTATTAAATGTAGATAAATTATCGGTGCATTTCGGCGACGAAAGCGCGCCGTTCCGCGCCGTAGACCGCATCAGCTACAGCGTAAAACAGGGCGAAGTGGTCGGGATTGTGGGTGAGTCCGGCTCCGGTAAGTCGGTCAGTTCACTGGCGATTATGGGGCTGATTGATTATCCGGGCCGCGTAATGGCAGAAAAACTGGAGTTTAACGGCCAGGATTTGCAGCGTATCTCAGAAAAAGAGCGCCGCAACCTGGTGGGTGCCGAAGTGGCGATGATCTTCCAGGACCCGATGACCAGCCTTAACCCGTGCTACACCGTGGGTTTCCAGATTATGGAAGCGATTAAGGTGCATCAGGGCGGCAACAAAAGTACCCGCCGTCAGCGAGCGATTGACCTGCTGAATCAGGTCGGTATTCCCGATCCGGCATCGCGTCTGGATGTTTACCCGCATCAGCTTTCCGGCGGCATGAGCCAGCGCGTGATGATCGCCATGGCGATTGCCTGTCGGCCAAAACTGCTGATTGCCGATGAACCGACCACCGCGCTGGACGTGACCATTCAGGCGCAAATCATCGAACTACTGCTGGAGCTACAGCAGAAAGAGAACATGGCGCTGGTGTTAATTACCCATGACCTGGCGCTGGTGGCGGAAGCGGCACATAAAATCATCGTGATGTATGCAGGCCAGGTGGTGGAAACCGGTGATGCGCACGCCATCTTCCATGCGCCGCGTCACCCGTATACTCAGGCATTGCTGCGTGCGCTGCCAGAATTTGCTCAGGACAAAGAACGTCTGGCGTCGTTGCCAGGTGTCGTTCCCGGCAAGTACGACCGCCCGAACGGCTGCCTGCTTAACCCGCGCTGCCCCTATGCCACTGACAGATGTCGCGCTGAAGAACCGGCGCTGAATATGCTCGCTGACGGGCGTCAGTCCAAATGCCATTACCCACTTGATGATGCCGGGAGGCCGACACTATGAGTACGCAAGAGGCCACCCTGCAACAACCGCTGTTGCAGGCTATCGACCTGAAAAAACATTATCCGGTGAAGAAAGGCATGTTCGCGCCGGAACGTCTGGTTAAAGCGCTGGATGGCGTTTCGTTTAACCTTGAACGTGGCAAAACGCTGGCAGTAGTGGGCGAATCTGGCTGCGGTAAATCGACCCTCGGTCGGTTGCTGACGATGATTGAAATGCCCACCGGTGGCGAGCTGTATTACCAGGGGCAGGATCTGCTTAAGCACGATCCGCAGGCGCAGAAGCTGCGTCGGCAGAAAATCCAGATCGTCTTCCAGAACCCTTACGGTTCGCTGAATCCGCGTAAAAAAGTCGGGCAAATTCTTGAAGAGCCGCTGCTGATCAACACCAGCTTAAGCAAAGAACAGCGTCGGGAAAAAGCCCTGTCGATGATGGCGAAAGTCGGCCTGAAAACCGAGCACTATGACCGCTATCCGCATATGTTCTCCGGCGGTCAGCGTCAGCGTATCGCCATCGCCCGTGGTCTGATGCTCGACCCGGATGTGGTGATTGCCGATGAACCGGTTTCCGCGCTGGATGTTTCAGTGCGCGCGCAGGTGCTGAATCTGATGATGGATTTGCAGCAGGAGTTGGGGCTGTCTTATGTCTTTATCTCCCACGACCTGTCGGTGGTGGAGCACATTGCTGATGAAGTGATGGTGATGTACCTGGGCCGCTGCGTGGAGAAGGGAACGAAAGACCAAATCTTCAATAACCCGCGCCATCCGTACACTCAGGCGCTACTTTCCGCGACGCCGCGCCTGAACCCGGACGATCGCCGCGAGCGCATCAAGCTCAGCGGTGAACTACCAAGCCCACTGAATCCACCGCCGGGTTGCGCCTTCAACGCCCGCTGTCGTCGGCGCTTCGGCCCCTGCACCCAGTTGCAGCCGCAGCTAAAAGACTACGGCGGTCAACTGGTAGCTTGTTTTGCTGTTGATCAGGATGAAAATCCGCAGCGTTAACTCACAAAACCGGGGCCATGCGCTCCGGTTTACTCAATCAGCTTCAACAGTGGCGACAAGCATAGCAAAATGCCGTACAGCAGAATCAGCCAGGCTTTAAATCCGCGAAGTTTTTCCAGTTGTGCGACTTTATAGATCAGGAAAAACGGAATGAGGCACGACACAATACCATATAACGGGCTTCCCAACTGAAAGAACACCAGCACCGATACACGAAACGAAACCCAAATCGTCAACGTAATGACGATAAAAGCGCAGATCGCCAGAGTCAGCACGCGTGAGTTAATTTTCTTGGTATCAATAATTCGGCTTAACAGATTGAGAATAATGCCTTTAATGGCCTCGTGGAAACCGAGATAAATGCCAAAGAATGCGGTCAGTACGGCAAAGATATTAAGCACCGTAGAGGTGATATGAATGATATGCCCAGGGATCACCTGCGCGGCCAGCGCCAGTGCTGAGATATTTTGTTCAAAGGCAGAAACGGCTTCTTCGTGGCTAATTGAGAAGGTAAACGAAAAGGCAAAAAACAGGATCACCGCGATGAGCGTGATATAACTAATTCGGTGGGTACGCAGCGCGAGCCGGGTTGCCAGTACTTTATCCGCTTCCCGTTTACGATAGGCAATATTCATTGGGTTAAGTACCTGAATAAATACTGCAGAAAAGAAGCAAAATGGAATGGTAAGCAAGACATCGCGGAAAAAGACGGAGGCTTGCGGGAAGGCGGTTATATTGGCGAAATTCCAGTGCGGGATCATCGCAAAACCGAACACGACAATAATCCCTACTTTGACCACCACCATTGGCCCGGAAATCTTAAACAGTAATCGTTCACCACCAGACGCAATCGCCACCAGTACGGCGAAAATAGCGACTTTATAAAGTAGAGATTGTGAAAGATCGGCATCGGTTAAACCGAAGGTTTTCAGGTACGAGGCGCTGTCGAAAACCACGGAGAGAGAGTAGATAAAAATCCCGTGGATAATCATCAAAAAGTAGATAACCCCGAGGAAAATTCCCCAGTTCTTCCCCAGGTAATGACTGATAATATCGGTGTAGTCATTACAGGAATCGCTTTCAGAAAGGGTTTTTAAATAAATGTCCTGCACTACCCAGGTGGCAGGATAAGCAATGATCGCTGCGGTAATAAATACCCAAATTCCCTTCAAGCCAATTTGTACTGGCATCAGCACGGTTCCGGCACCAATCGCCATGCCTATGCATAATAAAACCCAGCCGAAGTCGTAGCGTGTAAACGGCAATTTCTGATTGTGTTTCGATAGTGTGTTGTGCTGCATAAAGTCCTGTCCAGAAAGAAGTCGGCCTCGCAAAAATGAATAAACCCAGTTTCTCTTGCGCAACAGGTGGAGAAGTCGAATACGCAGTATGTAAAAAATGAGGCAACAGATTCACTGGGGAGGTCGCGAGGAGGCGCAATTCTACAAAATTGCGCATTTCACTACCAGTCTGGAGTCAGCCCGGATATGAACTGCAACTATTGCAAATAAAGAAATTAAGCTGGAAGGCATCGCGCAATGAGGAAGATTGCCGGGTGCTGACAGTAAAAAGCAATCGTAGAATCAGCGGCAAGCCGGAAAGGTTCCGGTGAGGCGCAATGTTGCGGGGGCTTTATCCCTGGTGGCATTGGTTGCTGGAGAGAGAAAACCCCCGCACGTTGCAGGTATGCACCTGACAACATCACGGGGGCTAATCTTGAACCCAAACAACTCAAGAATAGCCGCGAAACGTTGGCATTACAACACAGGCGGCTATATGACGCTCGCAGAACTGGGCATGGCCTTCTGGCATGATTTAGCGGCTCCGGTCATTGCTGGCATTCTTGCCAGTATGATCGTGAACTGGCTGAATAAGCGGAAGTAACGTGTCATGCGGGCGTCAGGCTGCCGTAATGGCAATTTGCGCCCGGACCAGGCCGCAGGGGTGAAACTCTGCGGCCTTTTTCGTAAGAAAAATGCAACGGTTGCAAGCGGATAATATTCTGCGGAATGCGCAGCACAGAGTGAAGATGAGACGGATTCCGGAACAGAAAAACAGTCGTAGAATCAGCGTCAAGCCGGAAGGATTCCGGTGAGGCGCAATGTTGCGGGGGCTTAATCCCTGGTGGCATTGGTTGCTGGAGAGAGAAAACCCCCGCACGTTGCAGGTATGCACCTGACAACACCACGGGGGCCATTCTTGCATCCAAACAATACAAGAATAGCCGCGAAACGTTGTCATTACAATACAGGCGGCTATATGACGCTCGCAGAACTGGGCATGGCCTTCTGGCATGATTTAGCGGCTCCGGTCATTGCTGGTATTCTTGCCAGTATGATCGTGAACTGGCTGAACAAGCGGAAGTAACGTGCCATGCGGGCGTCAGGCTGCCGTAATGGCAATTTGCGCCCGGATCAGGCCGCAGGGGTGAAACTCTGCGGCCTTTTTCGTAAGAAAAATGCAACGGTTGCAAGCGGATAATATTCTGCGGAATGCGCAGCACAGAGTGAAGACGTGACGGATTCCGGAACAGAAAAACAGTCGTAGAATCAGCGTCAAGCCGGAAAGGTTCCGGTGAGGCGCAATGTTGCGGGGGCTTTATCCCTGGTGGCATTGGTTGCTGGAGAGAGAAAACCCCCGCACGTTGCAGGTATGCACCTGACAACATCACGGGGGCCATTCTTGAACCTGAACAACTCAAGAATAGCCGCGAAACGTTGTCATTACAACACAGGCGGCTATATGACGCTCGCAGAACTGGGCATGGCCTTCTGGCATGATTTAGCGGCTCCGGTCATTGCTGGCATTCTTGCCAGTATGATCGTGAACTGGCTGAACAAGCGGAAGTAACGTGTCATGCGGGCGTCAGGCTGCCGTAATGGCAATTTGCGCCCGGACCAGGCCGCAGGGGTGAAACTCTGCGGCCTTTTTCGTAAGAAAAATGCAACGGTTGCAAGCGGATAATATTCTGCGGAATGCGCAGCACAGAGTGAAGACGTGACGGATTCCGGAACAGAAAAACAGTCGTAGAATCAGCGGCAAGCCGGAAAGGTTCCGGTGAGGCGCAATGTTGCGGGGGCTTTATCCCTGGTGGCATTGGTTGCTGGAGAGAGAAAACCCCCGCACGTTGCAGGTATGCACCTGACAACACCACGGGGGCTAATCTTGACTCTAGACCACTCAAGAATAGCCGCGAAACGTTGTCATTACAACACAGGCGGCTATATGACGTTCGCAGAGCTGGGCATGGCCTTCTGGCATGATTTAGCGGCTCCGGTCATTGCTGGCATTCTTGCCAGTATGATCGTGAACTGGCTGAACAAGCGGAAGTAACGTGTCATGCGGGCGTCAGGCTGCCGTAATGGCAATTTGCGCCCGGACCAGGCCGCAGGGGGGAAACTCTGCGGCCTTTTTCGTTCTTACTGCGGGTAAGGCACCCAGTCGCCGCCGTTCAGGCGAACGTACGGTTTATCCTGGTATTGAATAACTACTGCATTTGAGTTCTCGGAGACCGGTGCTGTTTGTGGCAACCCACTGGTGAGTTTTTTCCAGTCAACATTGTCTTCGGTGAAAATCTTGCCATCGAGAACGCGAACCACCAGATCGGAGATAGCCAGGAAGCTGCTCGGTTGTTCGATGACAATCGGTGCCCCCTGATGCGGTGCCTTCATGCCGAAGAATTTCACCCCAACGGGGACGTCGGTGATAGACGGGCTAGGGATATCACGTAGGCCAGATACCTGCATTCTGTCGCCCTTCAGCGCGCCGCCGTGTTCCGGCACCACGACCACCATCACTTTACGACCCGATTTCTCAAGTTCAGTAAAGAAGGCGTCCAGTTCATCAAAGAATTTCTGCGCCCGCGCTTTGTAATCCGCTGTTTTGCTGACCCCCGGATAATGGTTGCTGTCATGCAGTGGAAGCGTGTTGTAGAACGTGGCACTACGGCTGTTTTTATCTTTTTCGGTAACGTCCAGCCAGCGGTTAAGCACAGCGGTATCGTCATAAACCGGCGAACCATCAAAGCCCAGCAAAATAACCGGCAGATTTGTTTGATCCATCAATTCGCTCTGCATGCCGCCATTTTCGCGAACTTCTTTCAAAAAACCGCCGAACTGGCCGTTATGTCCCATCATCAGGTGCTGGGTAAAGCCCAGTTTCGAAAGGTTATCAAACAGATAGCAGTCGTTATTTGCCGGTTGATACAGATTAGTGTGCGAAGTCTGCCCGCAGCTGGCGCGCAGTAAACGGATCGCCGCCGGGCCACTGTAGGAGGTGGCGGAGTTAAAGTTCTTGAACTCAATATCGAAATGCGACCACAGTGGATGCGACATCAACCCGGCGGCTTCTATATCCGACCAGGAAAGCGAACAGATGTTAATCACCAGTAGTTCAAATGGCTGAGCATCAGCGGGCAGCGAAGACGGGAAGGTCGATTTACGTTTCGCCTCCGCGTTATAGAAATTATTCAGCCAGGCGTTAAGGTTCGCCGTTGTTGGCGGTGCAGTTTGTGCGGGCATATCACCCACTACCGGTGCGCCACCCGTCGCCGCAACGGTTGCCGCTGCGTTACCACCCGTCGTTGTTACAGTGGTCGTCGGTTGTCCGGCTGGCCACAAGGAGAAACTTGGTCCCGCCAGGGTAAGTACGTTCAGCCATAGCAGTATGGCAACCACAAAAACGGTAATGCGAATCCATTGTGACAGGAATAACCAGGCCACTAATAAAACAAAAATGGCCCCAATCATCTGCCAGTTAATAAAGCGTGTGACAAGGTCGATTAAATAATCGGTACTGAACCCCGCCACCTGCGAACCCTGGCTCATTATGCTTTCCGGGCCAGGCAACCAGGTGTCATGCCAGAACAAAGCAAAGCCGATCGGCAGGGCAATCCAGTGGCGCAAGCGATGCAGGCTGTAGCGCGGAAGGGGCATCAGCAGAAACGCGGCAAACACCAAATTGAGGAGCGGATGGAAGTTAAGATATCCCGCCCACAACAGGCCGAACTTAACCAGAAAATAGAAGTTCCAGCCGGAAAGGCCGCGCCAGTATTGCCAGAGGGAAGAAGGCATGGCGGTATTTTGCGTAAATTGAGTCATTTTTTGGTTGCCCTGGTTTTTTCCGTGCGGCGTAACGTCCCGGCCGGTTTAACATAACGAGGTTTAGCAAAGAACAAACGTAAGGTGTCGCGAATGCGTCGCAAAGAGTGCCGCGCCAGATAGCCCAGCGGGAAAAATATCAGTGCGCAAACGACAATAATTTCAATGATATCGCTGATGGTCATCATGATGAGCGCTCCACAGCATCATCTAACAGTCGCATGGGTTCTGGTATTCGTCGCCAGTGGCGACCATCGTGCTCGGCATTGATGACCGGTTTAGAACTTTGCGTTAAAGGCAGCGGCATGCCCCATTGTTCTGGGGCAAGCAAGCGCATCTGCACCAGCTCGGCACTGATTTGATCATCTTCAAACCAGACCATACGGTTTGAGAAAATGTCGCCAGTAGGCAATGGGAAAATATGATTCAACGCGGTATCCAGATCGTTAATCCGACAGAATGAGAGAAACAGCACCAGCCGATTACCGCCAATGGTCATGATATCGCCGGTACGGTTAGGGCGACACAGCGTCAGGGCTTGTTCAACGCGGATACCCGGTACCGGACGTAGGGCAACCAGAACGCCTTTACCGTGGGCAGGTAATAGAGGGTTATTCATCATGTTGTTGACGGCATTACAGAACACATCCCACTTCTGGAAACCACGCAGTTTGAGCGGCTGGGTCATTGACAGCAAGGTAGTGATATCTTCCGGCACATAGCGACTAAACTTCTGCCCTTGCACGCTTTCGATCATCGTCAGACAACGGGAGAGTGGCGCATTCCACGGAATAACCATATTTGCACCGCAGGCCAATAACAAACGTTCATCGGTGGCGCGCAGGCTAGCGGTATTTTCCCGCACGAGGATTTTCATCGCACTACCGCGCTGGCGACGCAGGGTATGAATGCTGCGGGCCAGTGGCTCGATTTGCGCATTTTGCTGTAAAGAAAAGACCACCGTCGCCGCCTGAGCGGTACGGGCTTCATTGAACAGGACTTCGTTATTGTTGAACAGTTGCCAGTGTTCCGATAGCGGCGGCGCACCTTCCAGTACAGCAACATTACTCAGAATGCGTTTTTCGTCGCTGCGTGGTTGGATCTCCGCCTCTTCGCTTTGAACTAATGTCCAGATACCATTTTGTTGCTGAACGCTAAGCTGCTGACGGGCGCTGACCCCTTTTTCGTTGCACCAGAAGGCAATATCCAGCAAATGTTGGTCACCCTGAAAACGCAAACTGGCAAGACCAAAAAGTGAACGGTATTCCTCAAGCAACAATGAAAATTGTTTATCGTTATTATTTCCGGGATTAATTACCAAAAGCGAACAATGGTTTAACCTGCTCCATTTATTCATTTTATCCAACCATGAGCGAAGCCGCTCGGCAGGAATGTTTTGCCATGCGTTATTTGCGCAAACAAGAATAAAAAGGTAATTATGGGGATCAATAGAACACTGCAAATCACGGGTCAAATAGTATAGACCTTTTTCATGATTTAGCATTGAAAATAATTTTATTTTTTCCGGCCCTTGAGAATCATCTAATTGAAAGATTTTCGCCGGATCGCTGTCCATGCTAATGACCGCGACGTGTGCGGTTTCAGCCTGGGATGCAATTGTTTGATTCGCCAGACTGATAGCATCTTCATGGCGATCGACGTTAAACCACCAGACGCCGCCTGCTGGCATATGTCGCAGCTCATCCCATAATGATGAGATACCGATAGAGAATACAGGGTCCACAATGTCCCTCATGTCACCATTTTGTCTGATTATCAGTTTACTAGCGAAAGCTAAGAAATAAACCTACCATTGGGTGATGCTGCCAACTTACTGATTTAGTGTATGATGGTGTTTTTGAGGTGCTCCAGTGGCTTCTGTTTCTATCA
>NZ_JAVUPQ010000057.1:0-26608 GCF_032029835.1 Escherichia sp. AM3
CTTCGAGTGCCCACACAGATTGTCTGATAAATTGTTAAAGAGCAGTTGCGACGCGGCTTTCAGCTCACTGTCGCGAGATGGCGTATATTACGCTTTCCTCTTTCAGAGTCAACCCTGAATTTCAGGATTTTTTTCTCTTCGTTGTTCCGACCATCCTGTGAAGTGTTTCACGTTGTCGTCTCAACGGAGGCGCATTATAGGGATCCCAATTTTTTGCACAAGTATTTTTTTGATCTTTTTTTCTGTTTGTTGTTTTTTCACCCTTTTTGCTGCAATCGCACACAAATTTGCTGCAATCGCACACAAAACGGTGCTTTTTTGCATACTAAAAGACTTGCACAAGGCCAATAATGCCCCCAAAGTCATTAGTAAATCATTTATTGCTGAGGTAAGTATGTCTGATGTTTTACGCCCATACCGCGATCTTTTTCCACAAATCGGTCAGCGCGTAATGATCGACGATAGCAGTGTCGTGATTGGTGACGTTCGTCTGGCTGATGATGTGGGGATCTGGCCGCTCGTTGTGATTCGTGGAGATGTACATTATGTACAGATCGGAGCACGCACCAATATCCAGGATGGCAGTATGTTGCATGTCACTCATAAATCCTCGTACAACCCAGATGGCAACCCATTAACCATTGGCGAAGATGTCACTGTTGGTCACAAGGTGATGCTCCACGGCTGCACCATTGGCAATCGAGTTTTGGTTGGGATGGGCTCAATTTTACTTGATGGCGCAATAGTAGAAGATGATGTGATGATTGGTGCGGGTAGTCTGGTCCCACAAAATAAACGGCTGGAGAGCGGATATCTGTATCTCGGTAGCCCCGTCAAACAGATCCGCCCGTTAAGTGATGAAGAGAAGGCTGGGTTACGCTATTCCGCGAATAATTACGTGAAATGGAAGGACGAATATCTGGATCAGGGTAACCAGACCCAGCCTTGATCATCTTCACTTTGTTCCTGAATTAAGTTTTCCGCTTCTTCTTCCAGGTCCCAGCGATGCTGACGAAAACTCGCTAACCACTGTTCTGGCGTATCTCCAGTAAAGCGATACGCCAGACTCTCGCCAGAGATCGCGCATGTCAGTTGCATACCATTCACGAGAGCGGGAAAACATACACATTTTTTATTCTCGTCCCACTCTTCCCTGTCCGGAAACTGGATGGCCTGATTCACGCGGACAATTCCTCCTGCAATTGCTTTATAACTGGTTCTACGTCAGGCAGAACACCGTGCCAGAGAAGAAAGGCATGAGCCGCCTGTGCCACCAGCATTCCTAAACCATCAGCATTACGCTTTGAGCCTCGCTGCTCACACCATGCCAGAAAAGGAGTTTTTCCTTTCTGATAGAACATGTCATAGCAATAAATGCCTGGATGAATGAGCGATGACGGGATCGCCGGAATATCACCACTGATGCCACTGGATGTTGCATTAATAATGAGATCAAACTCATGACCTTCCAGTTCGTCCATACTCAACGCCTGAATACTGCCAGTGTGCGCAAACAATTTAGCCAACTCTTCCGCGCGGGATACCGTCCGATTAGTTATTGTCACCGCACAGTCCAGGGAAAGGAGTGGCAGTAGTACGCCGCGAGATGCTCCACCAGCGCCGATAAGCAGAATACGTAAACCAGGGCGGATAAAAGACAGACGTTCCAGATCGCTTAACAAGCCTACACCATCGGTATTGTCACCCAGCAGGCGTCCATCTTCTAACCGCATGAGGGTATTAACAGCACCAGCCAACGCTGCCCGTTCAGTAAGCTCATCCGCTCTGGCAAAAGCCTCTTCTTTAAAAGGCACCGTCACATTCGCACCTTTACCACCAGCACTAAAGAAAGCGTTCAGTGTGTTGATGAAATCATTGATGGGTGCCAACACGCGCCCATAGGGATGTTCAATATTCAGTTGCTGAGCAAATTGCTGATGAATGAATGGCGATTTGCTGTGGGCTATCGGATTACCAAAAACAGCATAGGTTTCCATTATGTTACCCCTGTCGAAACAGTTCACCCGTCAGGGCATCGCGGATTTCTGAAGGATTTAAACGCCCCCCCGTTTCACCAGGCACAACCGGGAACGCCGCGCCAAATTGTGCGCGAACTTCGTCTACTGTTCGACAAGGTGGCAATCCACTCAAGTTGGCACTGGTAGAAACCAGCGGTTTACCATAAGCCTGGCACAAAGCAACCACCAACGGATGGTCGGTGACTCGTACAGCAAGCGAATCAAAGCGGCCCGTCAACCAGCGCGGTGTTGTCGCAGGCGCGGGAAAGACAAAGGTGACAGGACCTGGCCAGCGGGAAAAAATGGTTTCACGCTGCACGTCAGTCAACATGGTGTCATCAATATAGGGTTTAAGCTGCTCGTAATTTGCTGCGATTAAAATCAGCCCCTTATCAACCGGACGCTGTTTTAACTCCAACAGTCGCATCACTGCTGTTTCGCTATCAGGATCGCACCCAACACCGAAAACGGCTTCCGTTGGATAGGCGATGACACGTTCTTCATTGAGAACATCTATCGCAGCTGCGATAGCGTCTCTTTGCAGGTTATTATTCACGTTATTATTCCGCCGAAACCGGCTTTCCACATTGTTTACTGGCACAAAAGTGTTTTACACCCTGCGCGGTTTTCTTTTCGATGAGTAGCGGATAATGACACTCAGGGCATTCTCCAGCTATGGGTTTGAAGTTAATGGCAAATTGACACTCCGGGTAGCGATCACAAGAGTGAAATGTTTTGCCATAACGGGAGCGGCGCTGGACCAGATGGCCCGTCCGACATTGGGGGCATGTAATTGCTGTTTCGTCCGGTTTATCGATAAGTTCGGTATGTTCGCATTCAGGGTAGTTAATGCAACCAATAAACATACCAAAGCGTCCCTGGCGTAATACCAGATTTGCGCCACATGCAGGGCAAACCTGCCCCTCCAGAACTTTGACGATATGTCCATCCGCTGAAGATTTCAGAGGACGGACGTAGTCACACGCCGGATACTGTGAGCATCCAAGAAACGGACCGTGTTTCCCGGATCGAATAACCAGTTCAGCCCCGCACTTTGGGCAGGACTCATTATTACGCACCGTGAACAGTGCTGATTTCGCCATAACAACTTATGCTGAATTAAAGAAATGATTAATGCAGCATACCTTCATTCACTTCAAAGAGTAATTCTTCCATTTGCTGGTACGCATTTTCGCAGCCCGGAATATTGAACAACACCATCAGGATCACCCATTTCAGATCATCCAGTTCGAACTCTGCGTTATCCAGCGCGAGCACTCGCTCTATCACCATTTCACGAGTTTCAAGGTTGAGCACCTGAATCTGCTCAAGGAAAAGCAGAAACCCACGGCAGCTGGCATCCAGTCGTTCACACTCTTCCGGTGTATAAATACGCATGGAGAGAGGATCCGAGGCCAGTTGCATCGGTTCTGCCAACCCTTCCTGATAATCAGCAAGTTTTTCCAGCCATAGCAGGGCATTGTAGATATCTTCTCGCTCAAAACCTGCGTCGGTAAGATCCTGTTCAAGTTTGTCTTGATCCACACGCAACTCAGCTTCTGTGTGAATATAGGTTTCAAACAAATACATTAGTACGTCGAACATGGCATGCCCTCCTCAATCGGACATAGCCGCCGGGTACAGCTGCGATCCATCCTGCTAACTCCAGTTCGAGTAGTTGAGTAACTACCTCTGGCACAGGTTGGCCGGCACGTTCAGCGACGACGTCAACAGGTGTTACCTCATCTCCTACGTTAGCCAGGAGCTCAGGAAATGGCAATGCCACGTCTTGCTGATCTGGTGAATAAAATGAATTTTCAGGGGCGTCTGGCAACCAGTGCAATCCAAATTGCAAGTTTTCCAGAATTTCTTCCGGTTCCGTCACAAGAATCGCACCTTGTTTTATTAACCAGTGAGGCCCTTCGCTTCCCGGATTCCCTATTGGACCTGGCAAGGCAAAAACTTCTCGCCCCTGCTCAAGCGCACAACGTGCTGTCACCAGCGAACCACTACGCAAAGCCGCTTCCACCACCAGTACACCTTTACTTAGACCACTGATAATGCGATTTCTTCGTGGGAAATTGTAAGCAAGGGGTGGAACATCGAGGGGAAATTCCGAGACGAGAGCGCCCCCCTGTTCAAGCAGACTGGCAGCCAGTCGGGCATGACGGCGGGGATGAATGGTATTAAGTCCATTCCCCAATACAGCAATGCTGACGCCATTTACCTGTAAGGCTGCTTTATGCGCTACACCATCGATTCCACGCGCCAGTCCACTCGTAATTGTCACTCCACGCGTCGCCAGAGTTTCGCAAAATAATCGTCCCCATCGCTCGCCATACCATGAATGCGCCCGACTCCCCACTACGGCAAGCTGAAATGAATGCAGCGCGTGCAGTTCTCCTTCAACAAACAGTGCGCCGGGGTAATCTGTCGTCGCCAGAAGTTGAGGAGGATAAAATTCGCTGTCCGCAGGAATTAAATGATGGTTGGGTTGCTCCAACCAACAAAGTGAGCTTTCGATACTCTTTCGTGGAAATGAAAGAAAGCGTTGTGCCTGCCGCAATGTAAGCCCTGTTTGCTGCAATACAACCGCATCAATATGCGACTGTTTTGCCACCCAGTGAGCGATACGGACCATATCATCGCCGTACAAGCTGCTGATACTCATTAAACGCAGCCAAATTTCTGTATCGACCATCCTTATCTCCCTGCCATAAGCAGCCTTAGCAATCTTTGCGATTGGTCAGGGATGCTGTCAATCAGAGGGGGATTTGTCTAGAATAGAAGAAATAATCTTTCTAACTCCTGAACACATCTCTGGAGATTTATGTCAGTTTTGCAAGTGTTACATATTCCGGACGAGCGGCTTCGCAAAGTTGCTAAACCGGTAGAAGAAGTGAATGCAGAAATTCAGCGTATCGTCGATGATATGTTCGAGACGATGTACGCAGAAGAAGGTATTGGCCTGGCGGCAACCCAGGTTGATATCCATCAACGTATCATTGTTATTGATGTTTCGGAAAACCGTGACGAACGGCTAGTGTTAATCAATCCAGAGCTTTTAGAAAAAAGCGGCGAAACAGGCATTGAAGAAGGTTGCCTGTCGATCCCTGAACAACGTGCTTTAGTGCCGCGCGCAGAGAAAGTTAAAATTCGCGCCCTTGACCGCGACGGTAAACCATTTGAACTGGAAGCAGACGGTCTGTTAGCCATCTGTATTCAGCATGAGATGGATCACCTGGTCGGCAAACTGTTTATGGATTATCTGTCACCGCTGAAACAACAACGTATTCGTCAGAAAGTTGAAAAACTGGATCGTCTGAAAGCCCGGGCTTAAGGATAAGAACTAACGTGTCAGAATCACTACGTATTATTTTTGCGGGTACACCTGACTTTGCAGCGCGTCATCTCGACGCGCTGTTGTCTTCTGGTCATAACGTCGTTGGCGTGTTCACCCAGCCAGACCGACCGGCAGGACGCGGTAAAAAACTGATGCCCAGCCCGGTTAAAGTTCTGGCTGAGGAAAAAGGTCTGCCCGTTTTTCAACCTGTTTCCCTGCGTCCACAAGAAAACCAGCAACTGGTCGCCGAACTGCAGGCTGATGTTATGGTCGTCGTCGCCTATGGTTTAATTCTGCCGAAAGCAGTGCTGGAGATGCCGCGTCTTGGCTGTATCAACGTTCATGGTTCACTGCTGCCACGCTGGCGCGGTGCTGCACCAATCCAACGCTCACTATGGGCGGGTGATGCAGAAACTGGTGTGACCATTATGCAAATGGATGTCGGTTTAGACACCGGTGATATGCTCTATAAGCTCTCCTGCCCGATTACTGCAGAAGATACCAGTGGTACGCTGTACGACAAGCTGGCAGAGCTTGGCCCACAAGGGCTTATCACCACGTTGAAACAACTGGCAGACGGCACGGCGAAACCAGAAGTTCAGGACGAAACTCTTGTCACTTACGCCGAGAAGTTGAGTAAAGAAGAAGCGCGTATTGACTGGTCACTTTCGGCAGCACAGCTTGAACGCTGCATTCGCGCTTTCAATCCATGGCCAATGAGCTGGCTGGAAATTGAAGGACAGCCGGTTAAAGTCTGGAAAGCATCGGTCATTGATACGGCAACCAACGCTGCACCAGGAACGATCCTTGAAGCCAACAAACAAGGCATTCAGGTTGCGACTGGTGATGGCATCCTGAACCTGCTCTCGTTACAACCTGCGGGTAAGAAAGCGATGAGCGCGCAAGACCTCCTGAACTCTCGTCGGGAATGGTTTGTTCCGGGCAACCGTCTGGTCTGATAGTCCACTCTTCTAAGCCCGGTCTTGCCGGGCGTTTTTATACTTATGAAAAAACAACGTAATTTACGTAGCATGGCGGCCCAGGCCGTTGAACAAGTCGTCGAGCAAGGGCAATCATTAAGCAACATTCTGCCACCGCTCCAGCAAAAAGTTTCCGATAAAGACAAAGCACTTCTTCAAGAGTTGTGCTTTGGCGTACTGCGTACGCTTTCGCAGTTAGACTGGCTGATTAATAAGTTAATGGCCCGTCCGATGACCGGCAAACAGCGGACCGTGCATTACCTGATTATGGTTGGTTTGTATCAACTGCTTTATACCCGCATTCCACCTCATGCTGCGCTGGCTGAAACGGTTGAAGGCGCTATCGCAATTAAGCGTCCGCAACTTAAAGGGTTGATAAACGGTGTATTACGCCAGTTCCAGCGTCAGCAAGAAGAGTTATTAGCCGAGTTTAATGCCAGTGATGCACGTTATCTGCATCCTTCCTGGTTGCTGAAGCGTCTGCAAAAAGCGTATCCAGAGCAGTGGCAATCCATCGTCGAAGCCAATAACCAGCGTCCGCCAATGTGGCTGCGTATTAATCGTACGCATCATTCCCGCGACAGCTGGCTTGCATTGCTGGATGAAGCAGGAATGAAAGGTTTCCCGCATGCGGATTACCCTGATGCTGTACGTCTGGAAACACCTGCACCTGTTCATGCGCTACCTGGTTTTGAAGACGGATGGGTTACCGTTCAGGATGCATCAGCACAAGGTTGCATGACCTGGCTTGCGCCACAAAACGGTGAACACATTTTGGATCTTTGTGCCGCCCCCGGCGGTAAAACAACGCATATCCTTGAGGTGGCACCAGAAGCGCAGGTTGTTGCGGTTGATATCGACGAACAACGCCTCTCTCGGGTTTACGACAATTTAAAACGCCTTGGTATGAAGGCGACCGTGAAACAAGGTGATGGCCGTTACCCTTCTCAATGGTGTGGCGAGCAACAGTTTGATCGCATTTTATTAGATGCGCCTTGTTCAGCAACCGGTGTGATTCGTCGCCATCCAGATATTAAATGGTTACGTCGCGATCGCGATATCCCGGAACTCGCGCAATTGCAGTCTGAAATTCTCGACGCCATTTGGCCGCATTTAAAAACCGGTGGAACTCTGGTCTATGCCACCTGTTCGGTGTTACCGGAAGAGAATAGCCTGCAGATTAAAGCCTTTTTGCAACGTACCGCTGATGCCGAACTTTGCGAAACAGGAACACCAGAGCAACCGGGTAAACAAAATCTACCTGGTGCCGAAGAGGGCGACGGCTTCTTTTACGCTAAGCTAATCAAAAAGTGATGAGATAACGGGTCGCGACTGATGAAAATTATCATTCTGGGTGCCGGCCAGGTTGGCGGCACACTGGCGGAAAACCTGGTTGGCGAGAACAACGATATTACTGTTGTCGATACCAACGGTGAGCGTCTGCGGACCTTACAGGATAAATTTGACCTGCGGGTCGTGCAGGGGCATGGCTCTCATCCACGCGTATTGCGGGAGGCAGGTGCCGACGACGCCGATATGCTGGTTGCTGTAACCAGTTCAGATGAAACCAATATGGTTGCCTGCCAGGTAGCCTACTCACTTTTCAACACCCCTAATCGCATCGCTCGTATCCGCTCACCAGACTACGTGCGCGATGCCGATAAGCTATTTCATTCAGATGCTGTGCCGATTGATCATCTGATCGCACCAGAGCAGTTGGTTATCGATAATATTTACCGACTGATTGAGTATCCCGGCGCATTGCAGGTGGTGAACTTCGCTGAGGGTAAAGTCAGCCTGGCTGTGGTTAAAGCCTATTATGGCGGCCCGCTGATTGGTAATGCACTTTCGACCATGCGCGAACATATGCCACATATCGATACTCGTGTGGCAGCAATTTTCCGCCACGATCGCCCCATTCGTCCGCAAGGTTCGACCATTGTTGAAGCTGGTGATGAAGTGTTCTTTATTGCCGCTTCACAGCATATCCGCGCGGTGATGAGTGAATTACAGCGACTGGAAAAACCGTATAAGCGGATCATGCTGGTTGGTGGCGGTAATATCGGTGCAGGGCTGGCGCGTCGTCTGGAAAAAGATTACAGCGTTAAACTCATCGAACGTAATCAGCAGCGCGCTGCCGAACTGGCGGAAAAGTTACAGAATACGATCGTCTTTTTTGGTGATGCGTCGGATCAAGAACTACTGGCCGAAGAACATATCGATCAAGTTGATCTGTTTATTGCCGTCACCAACGATGACGAGGCCAATATCATGTCCGCCATGCTTGCCAAACGTATGGGTGCGAAAAAGGTGATGGTATTGATCCAGCGTCGCGCTTATGTGGATCTGGTTCAGGGGAGCGTTATCGATATTGCGATTTCACCACAACAAGCAACTATTTCTGCGTTGCTTAGCCATGTGCGAAAAGCAGATATTGTTGGTGTTTCCTCATTGCGCCGCGGCGTAGCAGAAGCTATTGAAGCCGTTGCTCACGGTGATGAAAGCACCTCACGCGTTGTCGGCAGAGTCATTGACGAAATCAAGCTACCGCCAGGAACGATTATTGGAGCGGTGGTACGTGGAAACGACGTGATGATTGCCAATGACAATCTGCGCATTGAGCAAGGCGATCACGTAATTATGTTCCTCACAGATAAAAAGTTTATTACCGACGTCGAAAGACTCTTCCAGCCAAGCCCTTTCTTCTTGTAATTAATAAGGCGTCTAATGACGCCTTATTATTTCCCTTTGATTATCAAGGATTAATTAAATTCATTCCTGGCAGGAAAATGGCTTAACATTTGTTAGACTTATGGTTGTCGGCTTCATAGGGAGAATAACATGAGCATTATTAAAGAATTTCGCGAATTTGCGATGCGCGGGAACGTGGTGGATTTGGCGGTGGGTGTCATTATCGGTGCGGCATTCGGGAAGATTGTCTCTTCACTGGTTGCCGATATCATCATGCCTCCTCTGGGCTTATTAATTGGCGGGATCGATTTTAAACAGTTTGCTGTCACGCTACGCGATGCGCAGGGGGATATCCCTGCTGTTGTGATGCATTACGGTGTCTTCATTCAAAACGTCTTTGATTTTCTGATTGTGGCCTTTGCCATCTTTATGGCGATTAAGCTAATCAACAAACTGAATCGGAAAAAAGAAGAACCAGCAGCCGCACCTGCACCAACTAAAGAAGAAGTATTACTGACAGAAATTCGTGATTTGCTGAAAGAGCAGAATAACCGCTCTTAACAAGCGCCTGAAAGCAGAAGACCAGTGGTAAAAAAGTGATTTACTTTCTTGCCACTGGCCTCCCAGTTCCCCCGATTGCCATGTTTTCCTTTTCGCATGTAACTGCCTTTCCCCTTCTTATTTTTCTCTACGCGCTGTCGGAATAAGGGATCATGTAGTAATGCTTCTATCGCATTATCCTTTATCTGCCCTTTAGTATGCTGATATCGACTCATAAAAACTCCAGTTGGTTATTTAACGGCGCGAGTGTAATCCTGCCAGTGCAAAAAATCAACAACCACTCTTAACGCCACTCGCCCCTTGTTCAAGAGCTTCAAGAATCGAACAATAAACACTGCTATGAGCAGTCCCACAACAGGCATCGTTAAGGCGTTGCAAGGAACGCTGCATACTCTGCAACTCGGCTATCCGTGCTTCGACTTCCTGCAATCTTTCCTGCACAATGCCTTTTGACTCCTGACAGGTATGGTGTTCAGGATCGATGCGGATCGACAGCAACTCGCGGATCGACTCCAGACTGAAACCTAGTTGTCTGGCATGGCGGATAAATTTCAATCGCTGGAGATCGCTTTCGGTATATAGGCGAAACCCACCTTCAGTACGCACTTCATGCTCCATCATCTGCTGTTTTTCGTAATAACGAATCGTGTCGGGTGTTACTTCCGCCATTTTTGCCAGCTCACCAATGCGATACATACATACTCCACTAGTTATCGTTGATTTTGTCCAACAACTTGTCAGCATAATCGCCGCGTAAAAAATCGGTACTCAATCCAGCTTGTCGCAGCTTCAATTCCAGTAATGACAATCGACGGCTAACCTCTTGATATTGCGGATCATCGTGACGGATACCTTTGAGAATATCCAGAAGCTGAATTGCTTCTCTCCGTTGCTCAAGTTCTGGCGGTAAGCAACCGGCATTCTTCAGCAAGCGATACCCCGCACGTAATTCCGGTGGCACGTGAGAATCATCATCCAGTATCAATGGTTCGCCGCTACCTGCCAGGTTATCAAACTCACCTTTCGCTTGCGCTTCTGCTATATGGCGCTCTGCCCACTGGTCAAGTAACCACATAAATACTCCAGGGGATGAACAAAAAGAGTACAGCTATTGTAGATAAGTGGGGATACTACGGGTATAAAAAAACCCGCCGGGGCGGGTTTTTTTACGTTGCTTCAGATTACTCTGCAGCAGCTTCTGCTTTCTCTGAACGATCAACCAGCTCGATGTAAGCCATCGGCGCGTTGTCGCCTGCACGGAAGCCACACTTCAGAATACGAGTGTAACCACCGGCACGGCTCGCGAAACGCGGGCCCAGTTCGTTAAACAGTTTTGCCACGATCTCGTTATCACGAGTACGGGCGAATGCCAGACGACGATTAGCAACGCTATCAGTCTTGGCAAGAGTAATCAGCGGCTCAACTACGCGGCGCAGCTCTTTCGCTTTAGGCAGAGTCGTCTTGATGATTTCATGACGAACCAGTGAACCTGCCATATTGCGGAACATAGCCTGGCGATGGCTGCTGTTGCGGTTCAGTTGACGACCACTCTTACGATGGCGCATGACCTTATCCTTCTCAGTAAAACCTTAACCTGTGATCCGGTTACTCGTCAGCGATGCTTGCCGGTGGCCAGTTTTCCAGGCGCATGCCCAGAGACAGTCCACGGGAAGCCAGCACGTCTTTAATCTCAGTAAGAGATTTTTTACCAAGGTTAGGCGTTTTAAGGAGCTCAACCTCGGTACGCTGTACCAGATCACCGATATAGTGGATAGCTTCTGCTTTAAGGCAGTTAGCAGAGCGGACAGTCAATTCCAGATCGTCAACAGGGCGCAGCAGGATCGGATCGAACTCTGGTTTCTCTTCTTTCACTTCAGGCTGACGTACATCACGTAAGTCAACGAAAGCTTCCAGTTGTTCAGCCAGAATGGTTGCCGCACGACGAATCGCCTCTTCAGGATCGATTGTGCCGTTGGTTTCCATTTCGATGACCAGCTTGTCCAGGTCGGTACGCTGTTCTACACGCGCTGCTTCAACATTGTAGGCAATACGCTCCACAGGGCTGTAGCATGCGTCGACCAGCAGACGGCCGATTGGGCGCTCATCTTCTTCCGAATGAATTCGGGTAGAAGCCGGCACATAACCACGACCGCGCTGAACTTTGATACGCATGCTAATAGACGCGTTCTCATCGGTCAGGTGGCAGATCACGTGCTGCGGCTTGACGATTTCGACATCACCGTCGTGGGTGATATCGGCTGCAGTCACAGGGCCAATGCCAGATTTATTCAAGGTAAGAATAACTTCATCTTTGCCCTGAACTCTCACCGCCAGCCCTTTCAGGTTGAGCAGGATTTCCAGGATATCTTCCTGAACGCCTTCTTTGGTGCTGTACTCATGTAGTACACCATCAATCTCAACCTCGGTCACCGCGCAACCCGGCATCGATGAGAGCAGAATACGGCGCAGTGCGTTACCCAGAGTATGGCCAAAGCCACGCTCTAAAGGCTCAAGGGTCACCTTGGCGTGCGTCGAACTCACTTGCTCGATATCAACCAGGCGCGGTTTTAGAAACTCTGTCACAGAACCCTGCATTGTGTCCTCTCTTTGGTACTAAGCTTTACTTGGAGTAAAGCTCGACGATCAGGTGTTCGTTAATGTCCGCAGACAGATCAGAACGCTCCGGCTTACGCTTAAACGTACCTTCCATCTTGCCAGCATCAACTTCCAGCCAGGTTGGCTTTTCACGCTGCTCAGCCAGCTCCAGAGCGGCTTTCACGCGAGACTGCTTCTTCGCTTTCTCACGAATGCTTACAACGTCATTCGGACTAACCTGATAAGAAGCGATGTTAACAACACGACCGTTTACCATAATTGCTTTATGGCTAACCAGCTGACGTGCTTCTGCACGAGTGGCACCGAAGCCCATACGGTATACAACGTTGTCCAGACGACCTTCCAGCAGAGCCAACAGGTTTTCACCGGTGTTGCCTTTCAGACGTGCTGCTTCTTTGTAGTAGTTACGGAACTGACGCTCCAGCACACCATAGATACGGCGAACTTTTTGCTTTTCACGCAACTGCACACCATAGTCAGACAGACGCGGTTTACGCGCACCGTGCTGGCCAGGAGCTTGTTCAATTTTACACTTGGTATCGATCGCGCGAACGCCAGACTTAAGGAATAAGTCGGTGCCCTCACGACGGCTCAGCTTGAGCTTAGGACCCAAATATCTTGCCATTTTCTTTCTCCAACAAACCTGGAAAACGAGGCGTTATACGCGACGTTTTTTCGGCGGACGACAACCGTTATGAGGGATCGGAGTCACATCAGTAATGTTAGTGATGCGGAAACCTGCGGCGTTCAGAGCACGAATAGTAGATTCGCGGCCTGGACCCGGACCTTTAACCATAACTTCCAGATTCTTGATGCCGTATTCTTTCACGGCGTCAGCGCAACGCTCTGCTGCAACCTGAGCTGCAAACGGAGTGGATTTGCGAGAACCACGGAAACCGGAACCACCGGCTGTTGCCCAACCCAACGCGTTACCCTGACGATCAGTGATAGTCACGATGGTGTTGTTGAAAGAAGCATGGATATGAGCCACGCCGTCAGAGACTTGTTTTCTTACACGTTTACGTGCACGAATTGGTGCCTTTGCCATTATTCAATCACCCCGATTATTTCTTGATCGGTTTGCGCGGACCCTTACGGGTACGTGCGTTGGTCTTGGTACGCTGACCGCGAACCGGGAGACCACGACGATGACGCAAACCGCGATAGCAACCAAGATCCATCAGGCGCTTGATGCTCATGCTGATTTCACGGCGCAGATCACCTTCAACGACAAATTTGGCAACTTCGTCACGCAGCGTGTCGATTTGTCCTTCAGACAGCTCACTGATCTTAACATCTTCAGCGATACCCGCTGCAGCCAGGATGGCTTTAGAACGGGTCTTGCCGACGCCATAAATCGAAGTTAATGCGATTACGGCATGCTTATGATCAGGAATGTTAATGCCTGCTATACGGGCCACTATGCACTCCTACTATTTAATATGTACGTTCCATGCTGAAAAGCCCGTTTTCAGGATACTCAAATGGAAACGCACAGACATACAAAAGATTGGCTGGCTAATCTAGCCAGCTCAACCCAACTTTGCAAGAAAAATATGCGAAAAAATCAGCCTTGGCGCTGTTTATGCTTCGGCTCGGCACTGCAAATCACACGGATGACACCATCACGCTTAACGATTTTGCAGTTACGGCATAATTTCTTGACGGAAGCACGAACTTTCATTTTTACTCTCCGTAACTTCTCGGGCGACCAATTATCGGCCGTAGCCTTTCAGGTTCGCCTTCTTCAATGCAGACTCATACTGACTGGACATCATCAGAGTTTGCACTTGAGCCATAAAGTCCATAATCACGACAACAACGATAAGCAGTGAGGTCCCACCGAAGTAGAACGGTACTTTCATTGCATCACGCATGAACTCCGGGATCAGGCAGATAAAGGTAATATACAGCGCACCAACCAGGGTCAGGCGGGTCATTACTTTATCGATATACTTCGCCGTTTGCTCTCCCGGACGAATTCCTGGTACAAATGCACCGGACTTCTTCAGGTTATCTGCTGTTTCACGCGGGTTGAAAACCAACGCCGTGTAGAAGAAACAGAAGAAGATGATTGCAGACGCATAGAGTAACACATAAAGCGGTTGCCCAGGCTGCAAATACAGCGAAATTGTTGTCAGCCAGTTCCAACCAGTACCGCCCCCGAACCATGACGCGATGGTCGCCGGGAACAGAATAATACTGGAAGCGAAGATTGCCGGGATTACCCCCGCCATATTCACTTTCAGCGGTAAATGTGTGCTCTGTGCAGCATAGACACGACGACCTTGCTGACGTTTCGCGTAGTTTACCACAATGCGGCGTTGACCACGCTCAACAAATACAACAAAGAACGTCACTGCAAATACTAATACTGCAACCAACAGCAACACGAGGAAGTGCAGGTCGCCTTGACGCGCTTGCTCGATAGTATGGGCAATGGCTGGCGGGAGTCCCGCGACAATACCGGCGAAGATAATGATTGAAATACCGTTGCCGATACCTCGTTCAGTAATCTGTTCGCCCAACCACATCAGGAACATGGTTCCTGTGACCAGACTTACAACAGCGGTGAAGTAGAATGCAAAGCCCGGGTTAATCACCAGGCCTTGCATACCAGCCATATTCGGCAGACCGGTAGCAATACCGATCGACTGGAATATTGCCAGCACCAGAGTACCGTAGCGGGTGTACTGGCTGATCTTACGACGACCAGACTCCCCTTCTTTCTTAATTTCTGCCAACGTTGGGTGAACCACCGTCAGCAGCTGGATAATGATCGACGCCGAAATATACGGCATGATCCCCAGAGCAAAGATAGAAGCACGGCTGAGAGCACCACCAGAGAACATGTTAAACATCTCAATGATGGTGCCTCGCTGTTGCTCAAGCAGTTTGGCAAGTACAGCGGCATCAATACCAGGGATCGGAATAAAAGAGCCAATACGGAACACAATCAGCGCACCGATAACAAACAGCAGTCTGCGTTTCAGCTCGCCTAAGCCACCTTTGGCACTTTGAAAATCTAATCCCGGTTGTTTAGCCATCTGCTACTTATTCCTCGATTTTACCGCCAGCAGCTTCGATAGCAGCACGAGCGCCTTTAGTAACACGCAGGCCACGAACAGTTACCGGAGTCGTTACTTCGCCAGCCAGGATCACTTTCGCGAACTCGATCTGGATACCGATAATGTTAGCCGCTTTCAGCGTGTTCAGGTCTACTACACCGCCTTCTACTTTAGCCAGGTCAGACAGACGAATTTCGGCTGTAATCGCTGCTTTACGAGAAGTGAAGCCGAATTTCGGCAGACGACGGTACAGAGGCATCTGACCACCCTCGAAACCGCGACGTACGCCACCGCCAGAACGAGACTTCTGACCTTTGTGACCACGACCACCGGTTTTACCGAGGCCAGAACCGATACCACGACCCAGGCGTTTACCCGCCTTTTTGGAGCCTTCGGCCGGAGACAGAGTATTTAAACGCATCTCTTACTCCTCAACTTTAACCATGAAGGAAACCGCGTTGATCATACCGCGAATAGCAGGAGTATCCTCGCGCTCTACGGTGTGACCAATACGACGCAGACCCAGGCCAAGCAGCGTTGCCTTGTGTTTCGGCAGACGACCGATTGCACTGCGGGTTTGAGTAATTTTAATAGTCTTTGCCATGGTTTATTTCCCCAGAATTTCTTCAACGGATTTACCACGCTTGGCAGCGACCATTTCTGGAGAATTCATATTTTCCAGGCCATCAATAGTTGCACGAACCACGTTGATCGGGTTGGTGGAACCATAGGCTTTAGCCAGAACGTTATGAACCCCAGCGACTTCCAGAACGGCGCGCATTGCACCACCGGCGATGATACCGGTACCTTCGGAAGCCGGCTGCATGAATACGCGAGAACCCGTGTGAACACCTTTAACAGGGTGTTGCAGAGTGCCGTTATTCAGCGCGACGTTAATCATATTGCGACGGGCTTTTTCCATCGCTTTCTGGATCGCTGCTGGAACTTCACGCGCTTTACCGTAACCAAAACCAACGCGACCGTTACCATCGCCAACTACAGTCAGAGCTGTGAAGGAGAAAATACGACCACCTTTAACGGTTTTAGATACGCGGTTTACCGCGATCAGCTTTTCCTGCAGTTCGCCAGCTTGTTTTTCGATGTGAGCCATCTTACACCTCTACCTTAGAACTGAAGGCCAGCTTCACGGGCAGCATCTGCCAGTGCCTGGACACGACCATGATATTGGAACCCGGAACGGTCAAAGGATACATCTTTGATGCCTTTTTCCAGAGCGCGTTCAGCGACAGCTTTACCCACAGCTGCAGCCGCGTCTTTGTTACCGGTGTACTTCAGTTGTTCAGCGATAGCTTTTTCTACAGTAGAAGCAGCTACCAGAACTTCAGAACCGTTCGGTGCAATTACCTGTGCGTAAATGTGACGCGGGGTACGATGTACCACCAGGCGAGTTGCGCCCAGCTCCTGGAGCTTGCGGCGTGCGCGGGTCGCACGACGGATACGAGCAGATTTCTTATCCATAGTGTTACCTTACTTCTTCTTAGCCTCTTTGGTACGCACGACTTCGTCGGCGTAACGAACACCCTTGCCTTTATAAGGCTCAGGACGACGGTAGGCGCGCAGATCCGCTGCAACCTGGCCGATCACCTGCTTATCAGCGCCTTTCAGCACGATTTCAGTCTGAGTCGGACATTCAGCAGTGATACCCGCAGGCAGCTGATGGTCAACAGGATGAGAGAAACCCAGAGACAGGTTAATCACATTGCCTTTAACCGCTGCACGGTAACCTACACCAACCAGCTGCAGCTTCTTAGTGAAGCCTTCGGTAACACCGATAACCATTGAGTTCAGCAGGGCACGCGCGGTACCAGCCTGTGCCCAACCGTCTGCGTAACCATCACGCGGACCGAAGGTCAGGGTATTATCTGCATGTTTAACTTCAACAGCATCGTTGAGAGTACGAGTCAGCTCGCCGTTTTTACCTTTGATCGTAATAACCTGACCGTTGATTTTTACGTCAACGCCGGCAGGAACAACGACCGGTGCTTTAGCAACACGAGACATTTTTTCCTCCGATTAGGCTACGTAGCAGATAATTTCGCCACCAAGACCAGCCTGGCGCGCTGCACGATCAGTCATAACACCTTTAGAGGTAGAAACAACTGCGATACCCAGACCCGCCATAACTTTCGGCAGCTCATCTTTACGTTTATAGATGCGCAGACCTGGGCGGCTGACACGCTGAATGCTTTCTACAACAGCTTTGCCCTGGAAATACTTCAGAGTAAGTTCCAGTTCAGGCTTGGTGTCGCCTTCAACTTTAAAATCTTCAATAAAACCTTCTTCCTTCAGCACGTTGGCGATTGCCACTTTCAGCTTGGAGGAAGGCATGGTGACCGCAGCTTTGTTCGCGGCCTGACCGTTACGGATACGGGTCAGCATATCCGCGATCGGATCTTGCATGCTCATCTGTCTTTACTCCCGTGATTCAATTGGTGACAATTACCAGCTAGCCTTTTTCAGACCCGGGATTTCACCGCGCATAGCGGCTTCACGGACCTTAATACGGCTCAACCCGAACTTCCGCAGGAAACCATGCGGACGACCTGTTTGACGGCAGCGGTTACGCTGACGAGACGGGCTGGAATCACGCGGCAGAGTCTGCAGCTTGAGAACAGCGTTCCAACGATCTTCGTCGGAAGCGTTCACATCAGAGATGATCGCTTTCAGTTCAGCGCGTTTCGCGAAGTATTTATCAGCTAAAGCTACGCGTTTTACTTCGCGTGCTTTCATTGATTGCTTAGCCATTTAGTAACCCTACCTTACTTGCGGAACGGGAAGTCAAAGGCAGCCAGCAGAGCGCGGCCTTCTTCGTCAGATTTCGCAGTAGTGGTAATGGTAATATCCAAACCACGAACGCGGTCGACTTTATCGTAGTCGATTTCTGGGAAGATGATCTGCTCACGGACACCCATGCTGTAGTTACCACGACCGTCGAAAGACTTAGCGGACAGGCCACGGAAGTCACGGATACGAGGTACAGCAATAGTGATCAGGCGCTCAAAGAACTCCCACATGCGTTCGCCACGCAGAGTTACTTTACAGCCGATCGGATAGCCCTGACGGATTTTGAAGCCTGCAACAGATTTGCGTGCTTTGGTGATCAGCGGTTTTTGACCGGAGATTGCTGCCAGGTCTGCTGCTGCGTTATCCAGCAGTTTTTTGTCAGCGATCGCTTCACCAACACCCATGTTCAGGGTGATCTTCTCGACCCGAGGGACTTGCATGACAGAATTGTAGTTAAACTCAGTCATGAGTTTTTTAACTACTTCGTCTTTGTAGTAATCATGCAGTTTCGCCATCGTACTACTCCAAATTACTTGATAGTTTCGCTGTTAGACTTGAAGAAACGGACTTTTTTACCGTCTTCGAATCTAAAGCCTACACGGTCAGCCTTGCCGGTTGCCGCATTGAAGATTGCTACGTTGGAAACCTGAATAGCGGCTTCTTTTTCAACGATGCCACCCGGTTGGTTCAGGGCCGGAACCGGCTTCTGATGTTTCTTAACCAGGTTGATACCTTCAACAATGACCTTGCCGGAAGACAGGACATTCTTAACTTTACCGCGTTTACCTTTATCTTTACCGGTTAACACGATAACTTCGTCATCACGACGGATTTTCGCTGCCATGATTCGCTCCTTAGAGTACTTCTGGTGCCAGAGAGATAATTTTCATGAACTTCTCACTACGAAGCTCACGAGTTACCGGCCCAAAAATACGCGTACCGATAGGCTGCTCGCTGTTGTTGTTCAGAAGAACACAAGCATTACCATCGAAGCGAATGACAGAACCGTCCGGGCGACGAACACCCTTCTTGGTGCGCACCACTACCGCCTTCAGCACATCACCTTTTTTGACCTTACCACGCGGAATTGCTTCTTTGATGGTGATCTTGATGATGTCGCCTACGCCTGCGTAGCGACGGTGCGAGCCACCCAGAACCTTGATACACATTACGCGACGTGCACCGGAGTTGTCGGCGACGTTCAGCATAGTCTGTTCTTGGATCATTTTAGTGCTCCGCTAATGTCAACTACTACTGAGACCCGAAAATCAGGTCGTTAAAAATCCCCATATCGAGGGCGCGGCATTATAACACCGCTTCAAGGATATGGGTAGAAAAAATAAACGGCTCATTTCTGAGCCGTTTATTCGTATTGAGAGAGTGTACTGTATTACAGAACCGCTTTCTCTACAACGCGAACCAGCGTCCAGGATTTAGTCTTGGACAGCGGACGGCATTCGCGGATTTCAACCACGTCACCGATACCGCATTCGTTGTTCTCGTCATGTACGTGCAGTTTGGTCGTACGCTTAATGAATTTACCGTAGATCGGGTGTTTCACAAAACGTTCGATAGCAACAACAATGGATTTCTCCATTTTGTCGCTAACAACGCGACCTTGCAGAGTACGGATTTTATCGGTCATTACGCACCCGCCTTCTCGTTCAGTAAAGTCTTAACGCGTGCGACATCGCGACGCACTTGCTTCAACAGGTGAGACTGTTGCAGCTGGCCACTTGCAGCCTGCATACGCAGGTTGAACTGCTCACGCAGCAGGTTCAGCAGCTCGGTGTTCAGCTCTTCAACGCTCTTCTCACGCAGCTCTTTTGCTTTCATTACATCACCGTCTTAGTTACAAAGGTGGTTTTAATCGGCAGTTTCGCTGCTGCCAGCTTGAATGCTTCACGGGCCAGCTCTTCCGGAACACCGTCCATTTCATACAGGACTTTACCCGGCTGAATCAAGGCAACCCAATACTCCACGTTACCTTTACCTTTACCCATACGCACTGCCAGCGGCTTTTCAGTGATCGGTTTGTCCGGGAACACACGGATCCAGATCTTACCTTGACGCTTAACTGCACGGGTCATAGCACGACGTGCTGCTTCGATCTGACGGGCAGTCAGACGACCACGGCCAACAGCTTTCAGACCGAAGCTGCCGAAGCTAACATCCGTACCCTGCGCCAGACCGCGGTTACGGCCTTTGTGCATTTTACGGAATTTTGTACGCTTTGGTTGTAACATCAGCGACGCTCCTTATTTACGGCCTTTACGCTGCTGCTTTTTAGGCTGAGCAGCCGGTTTTTCCGGTTGTTCAACAGCAGCCATACCACCCAGGATCTCGCCTTTGAAGATCCACACTTTAACGCCGATTACACCGTAAGTGGTGTGCGCTTCAGAGGTGTTGTAGTCGATGTCAGCACGCAGAGTGTGCAGCGGTACGCGACCTTCGCGGTACCATTCGGTACGTGCGATTTCCGCGCCGCCCAGACGGCCGCTAACTTCAACTTTAATACCTTTAGCGCCCAGACGCATTGCGTTCTGTACAGCACGCTTCATAGCACGACGGAACATAACGCGACGTTCCAGCTGAGAAGTGATGCTGTCAGCAACCAGTTTTGCGTCCAGTTCAGGCTTACGAACTTCGGCGATGTTGATCTGTGCAGGAACGCCAGCGATGTCCGCTACGACCTTACGCAGTTTTTCTACGTCTTCACCTTTTTTACCGATAACGATACCCGGGCGAGCAGTGTGAATGGTTACACGGATGCTCTTAGCCGGACGCTCGATAACGATACGAGATACGGACGCTTTAGCCAGTTCCTTAGTCAGGTACTGACGTACTTTAAAATCGCTGTCCAGGTTGTCAGCGAATTCTTTGGTGTTCGCAAACCAGGTAGAGTTCCATGGTTTTACAATACCCAGGCGAATACCATTAGGATGTACTTTCTGACCCATTGCTAGTCTCCAGAGTCTCAGCGATCGGACACAACCACAGTGATGTGGCTGGTGCGCTTCAGGATGCGATCTGCACGACCTTTTGCACGCGGCATAATGCGCTTCATGCTCGGGCCTTCGTCTACGAAAATTTTCGTAACTTTCAGATCGTCAATGTCAGCGCCATCGTTGTGTTCAGCGTTAGCAATGGCAGATTCCAGAACTTTCTTGACCAGTACAGCCGCTTTCTTGTTGGTGTAGGTCAAAATATCCAGAGCCTGCGACACTTTCTTACCGCGAATCAGGTCAGCAACAAGGCGAACCTTCTGAGCAGAAGAACGAGCATGGCGATGTTTAGCGATAGTTTCCATCTCTTCCTCCTACCTTATTTCTTCTTCGCTTTTTTATCAGCAGCGTGGCCGCGATAAGTACGAGTCGGTGCGAATTCACCCAGTTTGTGACCAACCATTTCGTCGGTTACAAATACCGGAACGTGCTGACGACCATTATGGACAGCGATGGTCAAACCGATCATGTTAGGAAAGATCGTTGAACGACGGGACCAAGTGCGCAGGGGCTTCTTGTCTCCGCTTTCCACCGCTTTCTCTACCTTCTTCAGCAAGTGCAGGTCAATAAAAGGACCTTTCTTGAGAGAACGTGGCATGGCTTATCCTCTAAAATTATTTGCTACGGCGACGTACGATGAATTTATCAGTACGCTTGTTGCTGCGGGTCTTCTTACCTTTGGTCTGAACGCCCCACGGAGTTACCGGGTGCTTACCAAAGTTACGACCTTCACCACCACCATGTGGGTGGTCTACCGGGTTCATCGCGGTACCGCGAACGGTCGGACGAACACCACGCCAGCGTGCAGCACCTGCTTTACCCAGAACGCGCAGCATATGCTCAGCATTGCCAACTTCGCCCAGAGTTGCACGGCAGTCTGCTTCTACTTTACGCATTTCACCAGAACGCAGACGCAGGGTGACATAAGCACCATCACGAGCAACGATCTGAACGTAAGTACCAGCGGAACGTGCCAGCTGACCGCCTTTACCTGGTTTCATTTCTACGTTATGAACAGTAGAACCAACCGGGATGTTGCGCATCGGCAGGGTGTTACCTGGTTTGATTGCAGCATCAACGCCAGACTGAATCTGGTCGCCAGCTTTCAGGCCTTTAGGGGCCAGGATGTAACGGCGTTCACCGTCTTTGTACAGAACCAGCGCGATGTTCGCGGAACGGTTCGGATCGTACTCAAGACGTTCAACAACTGCCGGGATACCGTCTTTGTTGCGTTTGAAGTCAACAATACGGTAAGCCTGCTTGTGGCCACCACCGATATGACGAGTGGTGATACGGCCATTGTTGTTACGACCACCGGATTTGCTGTTTTTTTCCAGCAACGGAGCAAAAGGTTTGCCCTTGTGCAGCTCAGGGTTAACCACTTTAACTACGTGGCGACGACCCGGAGATGTCGGTTTACATTTAACAACTGCCATTGTATTACTCCTCCGACTTACTCAGCGCCGCCAACGAAGTCCAGATTCTGGCCTTCTTTCAGGGTGACGTAAGCTTTTTTCCAGTCGCTACGACGACCGATACGCTGTCCGTGACGTTTAACTTTCCCTTTAACTACCAGGGTGTTAACGACTTCGACTTCGACTTCAAACAGTTTCTGCACAGCAGCTTTGATTTCTGCTTTGGTCGCGTCTTTAGCAACTTTGAGTACGATGGTGTTGGATTTTTCCATCGCAGTAGACGCTTTTTCAGAAACGTGCGGTGCACGCAGCACCTTCAGCAGACGTTCTTCACGAATCATGCCAGCATCTCCTCAACTTGCTTAACAGCATCAGCAGTCATTACGACTTTGTCGAAGGCGATCAGGCTAACCGGGTCGATACCAGTTGCATCGCGTACGTCAACCTTGTGCAGGTTGCGCGCAGCCAGGAACAGGTTTTCGTCCAGCTCACCGGTGATGATCAGCACATCTTCCAGAGCCATGTCTTTCAGTTTCTGTGCCAGCAGCTTAGTTTTCGGCGCTTCTACAGAGAACTTCTCGACAACGATCAGACGATCCTGACGTACCAGTTCGGACAGGATGCTTTTCAGCGCGCCGCGGTACATCTTCTTGTTAACTTTTTGACTGTGGTCCTGCGGACGAGCAGCAAAGGTCACGCCACCAGAACGCCAGATCGGGCTCTTGATAGAACCAGAACGCGCACGGCCGGTGCCTTTCTGGCGCCACGGTTTTTTACCGGAACCAGTTACTTCAGCACGAGTCTTCTGAGCACGAGTACCCTGACGAGCACCAGCTGCATAAGCAACAACAACCTGGTGAACCAGCGCTTCGTTGAAATCACGACCGAAGGTAGTTTCGGAAACAGTCAGCGCGCTCTGCGCGTCTTTCAATACTAATTCCATTGCTATCTCCTTACGCCTTCACAGCTGGTTTAACGATCAGGTCGCTACCGGTTGCACCCGGGACAGCACCTTTAACCAGCAGCAGGTTGCGCTCAGCGTCAACGCGTACTACGTCAAGGCTCTGAACGGTTACACGTTCGTTACCCATCTGACCTGCCATTTTCTTGCCTTTGAACACTTTGCCCGGAGTCTGGTTCTGACCGATAGAACCCGGAACGCGGTGAGACAAGGAGTTACCGTGAGTAGCGTCCTGGGTACGGAAGTTCCAGCGCTTAACGGTACCTGCGAAACCTTTACCTTTAGAGGTGCCAGTTACGTCAACTTTTTTAACGTCAGCAAACAGTTCAACGCTAATGCTCTGACCTACAGTGAACTCTTCGCCTTCAGCCAGGCGGAATTCCCACAGACCACGGCCAGCTTCTACGCCAGCTTTAGCGAAGTGGCCAGCTTCAGGCTTGGTCACACGGTTAGCTTTTTTAGCACCGGTGGTCACCTGAATAGCACGGTAGCCATCGTTAGCCAGGTCTTTAACCTGAGTAACGCGGTTTGCTTCAACTTCGATTACGGTTACTGGGATAGAAACGCCGTCTTCTGTGAAGATACGGGTCATACCCACTTTTTTACCGACTAAACCAATCATTGTTTCAACCTCTCAATCGCTCAATGACCTGATTAACCCAGGCTGATCTGCACGTCTACACCGGCAGCCAGATCCAGACGCATCAGAGCATCAACGGTTTTCTCGGTTGGCTCAACGATGTCAACCAGACGCAAGTGAGTACGGATTTCGTACTGATCGCGCGCGTCTTTGTTGACGTGCGGGGAGATCAGAACAGTGAAGCGCTCTTTGCGTGTCGGCAGCGGGATCGGACCACGGACCTGCGCACCAGTGCGCTTGGCAGTCTCGACGATTTCCGCGGTTGCTTGATCGATCAGACGATGATCAAACGCTTTCAGGCGGATACGGATTCTTTGGTTCTGCATGAGACCAGAGCTCCAATTATTTTATAAACGAAAATGATTACTCCTCAGACCCATTACGATTGATGGGAGAGTGTAACCGTTCTTACGTAGCTCCCCGATTGGGAGCATTGTTAGGTAGCCAAATTCGGCTAACTGAGGTTCAGATTGAACCTGCTGTCAACTACGACAAGCCCGCGCATTATACATACTTAACCACCGAACGCAAGCGTATTGCTAGTAAAGTAAACAGCCTTCGGGTTATCTCTCAAGTTCGTTCAGTGCATTTTTGACACGCTCTCTTAAACCGGCTTTCTCGTCGCTTTCTTCCACAGTATTTTCTTCGTCTTCAGAAGAAGAGGGGGCATTCTCAACCGCGACGCCTGGGTCATCTTCCTCCTCGACGGATTCGACGACGGGGAGTGGCTGTTTTTTGAAGAAATAGTGTTGTGTTGATTGTTTAAAAGCGGGCGTTTCAGCCTCTACAGTGACTTCGGCTTTTACTATCCAAAGCACCCATAGCTGCCTGGCATACCCACCAACCAGCACCATTCCTGCAAACCACAGGCAAATCAGTAATAAACAAATTACATATATTATGGTGCTGTGTTTTTGTCGGGAGAAGATACCAGGGTGACCTGTTTCTTTCTGCTCACGCGCGGCGATATAGAATTCAAACATGTCATTTCCCCTTCACTGTTGTTTCCGGGGAAATATTTGCTTCATCCCGATATAAGTAGGCACTCTCCCCTGCCACCTGCCAGAGATGTACTAACGTTGAAAAGCCAACAACACCGTCAGTTTTCAAGTGGTGGCTTTTTTGAAATTGCTTTATTTTTTCTACCAACAAGGGACGCCACTCCGCCGAAGGTTCTGTCGAAATATGCAATGCGCGGTTTAACATCGTTTCCAGCCAGAGAATCTCTTCCTCGCTGCTATCACGCGTAATGGTACTCTCCCCTTCCGGCGACATTTTCCACAACAGAAGATAATCACCCGTCCATACCGACTCAAACCATTTATGTGTCAGCGTCCACGTTTGCTGACCTACGAGGACATCAACGCTAGCCTCACCGACGCGAACGACCACAACAGGCAATTTTTTGTCCCCGACTTTAAGCGATGCGATCCAGGGCAAATTCTGATCTACCAATGTTTGTAAAGAAGCATTCCCACTTTTACATGCCAGCCCCGCTCTTACTGCCTGATCGCACCAGGCCGAATCAGCTGGGACCTCGTACCCCCATACGCCGTATAACACGCTTAGCGCCTCACTATCGCGCATCACCACATGAGCAATATCCTTAGTCATATCTTGTTTAACTACTGGCGTTACGGGTATCAGCCACGCAGGAACGGGTAACGTAGCTGTAAAAGAGGACAGCAGTAGCCAACCACAGGTAAGAGCGATAATGGTTCCACTCATCACCACGGCAAGCTGCATTTTCCGGGGGCGGTTATCACCCAATATGCGGTAAATCATTCGCCATTGTTTTGCTGTGAAAACGCTGGTATGCTCGGCTTGCTGTAATAAGCGAATTGTTTCGCCGGCAAGCCCCATCTTTCTGCGATCGCCCCGACATAATAAAGCTATCCGTTTCAGAACTCTGGCGGTTAAAAGGAGATCGGGTTGGTCAATATTCTGACCTTCAAGGATGCTTGCCTTAAGTTCGTGCTCCGTCAGACGTCCTATCGAGACAAGTTCAATGCCCTGTTTTTTAAAATCACGTTCGACTTTTCGATCGGGTCTGCCGATCAGCAAAAATTGACCGTCAGGAATAAGAGATATTGCGCGTTGGAGATCATCAAGTATGCGGCGGTGATTCAGGTGAGCATTTTCAATAATAATAAGAGGGCAGCGACTATCAGTTCGATGAAGCGCATGCAGTAATTGCCCCGCCATCTCATCTCGCGTCCAGGCGCTGTCACGGCAGCCCTGTTCAGCCGCGTTATCGTCGGTAACGATCCATGCGGCCTTACCTTGCCAGGAAACAACGAGGCTTAAAGTAATCACACGGCGATGTTTATCTTTTTGCAGTTGCTGCGCCAGCCAGGTTTTTCCACTTCCAGCCTCACCCAACAAATAGCATAGACGCCAGGTTTGACGTTTCTCACACAACCAGGAAAGGGTAATGACTCCAACTTATTGATAGTGTTTTATGTTCAGATAATGCCCGATGACTTTGTCATGCAGCTCCACCGA